>JAFEBR010000019.1 GCA_018242565.1 Planctomycetota bacterium
GACCTGATCGAGCGGATTCACAAGCAGTGGCCCGACATGCGGATCCTGGTGTCGTCGATGCACGACGAAAGCCTGTTCGCCGAGCGGGCCTTGCGGGCAGGCGCCCTGGGTTTCGTCAACAAGAGCGAACCGACCGACGTGTTCATCGCCGCGTTGCAGGCTGTGAGCGCGGGTGAAAAGTACCTGAGTGACAGGATGGCCCGCCGCCTGCGCGATCAGGTGCGACCGGTGAATCCGGAACCGATGCTCTCGCCGATTCAGGCACTGTCGAATCGTGAGCTGGAAGTGTTCGAGTTGATCGGCCGCGGACAATCGACCAAGCAGATCGCCGGCAAGCTGGGATTGAGTCCCAAGACGGTCGAAACGTACCGCGAACACATCAAAGACAAGCTGAACCTGGCCAATGCGAACGAACTGACCTGTGCCGCCGTGCAATGGGTGCTTGAACAGTGCCGACTGCCGGCGGTTGAACAGAACGCCGGGGCCTAACCCGGGTGCTGGTCAGCCCGCGGGCTGACGACGCCAGCGTGTGCCAGCCATAAAACAAAACCGGCAGCAGTTGCCTCGAGGGCGACTGCTGCCGGTTTTTGTTTTTACAGATGTCAGGCTGTCATGCCGATCACGGGCCGATACCCGGAGCGAACAGGAACACCCCCCCCGTGACGAAGCCCGCTTCAACAGCGGCGGCTTTCAGGTTGAACGGAATCTGGTGGTACCGGTAGGGGACGTATTCCCCAGGTCGGTAATAACCCAGGCTGTACTGTTTATCCCACACCGGAGCGATCGACATCTGGTACGGGAGCAGCAGGAACTGCATACAGAACCGGGGGACCGAGACGACCGGCTGCACGAGGTAGTGTCGAGTGTGGCCATAGCGTTCGAGGCCGATATCCTCGAAGTAGACCGGGTTGTGGTACAGGTTGGTCGGTTCCCAGCAGTAATGAATGTGGGCGAAATTGCGGGGGACAAATTCCCGATCGGGTTCACCCGGGGCCCGGCCAATGCGGCGCAGGTCTTGTTCCCACGGGCATTCGGGGCAGGGGATGGCATTCCCGTCGCCATCTTTGGCGCAGTCGGGGCAGTCGCCTCCCTTGGGACGCGGGCAGAGATTGCCGCACGGATCTTTCGCCGCCAGTTCCCGATCGGGTTCGTAATTGTCGTAGGGAATGATGTCGGCGATTTTGCGGAAGGGGCGCACGACCTGTCCGCTCCCCGTGTCGGGAACCGGGGTCAGTTCACCCTGGAAGTTCGTCTGCACGACCTGACCGCGGGCCGAGCCTTTGCGGGGCGACCGACCGACCGCCGTGACCACCGGAGCCGCGTCAGACTGCATCTGCGACGACGCTTTCGCCGAGGCGCGTGAGCGGGCTTTCGAATCGCTAACAGCCCGCGGCTTGTAGGGCGCGGCTGAGCTGGGCGAGGGGAGCAGGTCCACATCGCTGGAAGGCGCTGCGTCACGAGCCGGCGCGGCCCCCAGGCCGGGCAGGCTGACGGGTTCTCCCGACCAGGCGGTCAAGGCCGCGATCACAACGATCGCGAAACTGGAGGCCGCCTGGGCTGCCCGCCTACCGCATGCCGTACGGAGCGTGCTCCGCGGTGTAGTTGGGAGCTTCTTGAGTAATGGCGATGTCATGAGGATGGTTCTCCCTCACCGATGCAGGTGAAACCTGAATAAAGCGCGCTTCCGTGCGCAATTCCGCAATCGTACGAACGCCGCAATATCCCATACCAGCACGCAATCCCCCGATCAGTTGATAGAGGAAATTGTGCAATTGACCTTTATAAGCAACTCGACCTTCGACTCCCTCGGGTACCAGTTTCGACAGTTTCTTGGGGTCGTCATCAGACACGTTCTGGCGGTAACGCTCGCTGGAGCCATGCACCATGGCCCCCAGTGAACCCATACCGCGATACTGTTTGAAACTGCGACCCTGGTACAAAATCAATTCGCCCGGGCTCTCTTCGAGACCAGCGAGCAGACCTCCCAACATGACCACATGCGCCCCGGCTGCGAGGGCCTTGGTGATATCTCCGCTGTAACGAATACCGCCATCGGCGATGATGGGAACATCGGAATCGACCACCGCTTTGGCGGCGTTCGACACGGCCGTCAATTGCGGCACACCCACGCCCGAAATGATCCGCGTGGTGCAGATCGAACCCGGACCGATTCCCACCTTGATCGCATCGGCACCGGCCCGCAGCAGGGCTTTCGCCCCCTCTTCGGTGGCGACGTTGCCGGCGATGACTTCAATCTTCCAGTTGCGCTTGATCTCCTTGACCGTTTCAATGACGTTGGCCGAGTGACCGTGGGCACTGTCGACGACCAGTACGTCGACCCCTTTGTCCAGCAATCCTTCGACACGTTTGAAATCACGAACTCCGACAGCGGCACCGACCCGCAGTCGTCCGCGGGCGTCTTTCGAGGCCAGCGGGAACCGCAGGTTCTTGTCGATGTCTTTTATTGTGATCAATCCCTTCAATTGATATTCATCGTCAACCAGGAGAAGTTTCTCTACCTTATTCTCTCGGAGTATTCGTTGGGCTTCCTCCAACCGGGTATTTTCCGGGGCGGTGACCAGCTTGTCGCGGGTCATGACTTCGGAAATCCGGGTCTCTTTGGACTCCAGGAACCGCAGGTCGCGCCGCGTCAGAATTCCTTTCAGGACACCATTTTCGGTGATGGGGACGCCGCCAATATTGCGGGTGTCCATGATCTCGCTGGCCTGGCCCACCGTGGCATCCGGCGGCAGGGTGACCGGATCGACAATCACCCCGTGTTCGCTGCGTTTCACGCGATCGACCTGCAAGGCCTGCTCTTCGATCGACATATTCTTATGGATGATCCCCATGCCCCCTTCCTGGGCCAGGGCGATCGCCATGTCGGCTTCGGTAACCGTATCCATGGGACTCGACAGAATCGGGACATGCAGCCCGATATTGCGGGTCAACTGGGTCGAGACATCGACCTGGCTGGGCAGCATTTCACTGTAACCCGGTTCGAGCAACACGTCGTCGAAGGTAATGCCACGGTACGCGATGCGCTCTTCCATCGGAAACTCCTCACTCACCAATTCTTTAATAATTCGCGTGCTGAAACAGCGATCGGGACTGAATTCAGCCAATGTCTACCCGCCGGTGGCGTCTTGCCGGGGTGCGATCTGCTGCTGGACGGTCTCTGCCAGTTTAACAAGCGCATCGCAATCGAGCATCTCGGCACGTGTGCCTTCCGCTAAGTCGATCGATTTCAACACCTCATCAATGGCCGTTTTCGTGAAATGATCGCGGTACATCCCGGCCAGCACGTTACGCAGCGATTTACGGCGCTGTGTGAACAGTTGCCGCAGAAAATCGTGGAAAAAGGCCCGATCACGAATCCGCTGCCGGAGTTCGGCCGAGGGCACGACCTTGAGAATCGCCGAATCGACCCCGGGGCGGGGCCAGAAGACGGTCGGAGGCAGCTTCCGGAGGACTTTGACGTGACATTGCGACTGAATCCAGGCCGACAGGGCCCCGTAGTGACCCGAATCGGGGCGGGCGCGAATCCGCTCCGCCAGTTCCCATTGAATCGTGACCACCATGCCCGCCAGGGGGAATTCACTGGCCAGCAGGTTCGACATGACCGGGGTCCCGATGCAGTAGGGGAGGTTGGCCACCAGTTTCAGCCGACGATTGGGTGAAACGGCCAGTTCCTTCTGCAACGCCTCGAGGACCTGGGGCGCGAAGTGATTCTTATTTTTGAGCGCGTCGCAATTGATCAACGTGACATTCGAAAGGTGCGACGTCGCCTGCTGTGCCAGGGGAAACACGCGATGGTCGACTTCGATCGACACCACGGCCCCGGCGGAGTGACCTAACCCCGTGGTCAGGCCACCGGTTCCAGCTCCGACTTCCAGCACGACGTCGTCCCGATCCAACTCAGCCTGAGCCAGGATGTAGTCGATCAGGTTCAGGTCGATCAGAAAGTTCTGGCCGAGGTCATGGCGTGGATGCAACCCCTGTTGCTGGAACAGATCCATTAGCGAAGAGCGAGTCTGACGTTCGGCGGGTTTCATTGGGGCCTGACGAGAAGTTTTTCGACGTACTTGGCAAGGATATCTGTTTCGAGATTCACGCGATCGCCCACTTGGCGCCGGCCCAGCGAAGTGACCTCCAGCGTGTGGGGAATCAACGCCACGCTGAACCGGTCGACGAGCACATCGACCAGCGTCAGACTGACGCCATCGACGGTGATCGACCCCTTCGACACCATTTGCCGGGTGAGCGAAGCAGGGACCTGAAACCACATCACGACCCACTCGCCGGTCGTTTCGATCTGGGCAACGGAACCGCAGGCATCAATGTGTCCCTGGACGAAGTGTCCTCCCAACCGGGCGTTCACGGGGAGGGCCCTTTCGAGATTGACGGTGTGGCCCGTTCGCAGATCTCCCAGGTTGGTGCGCGACAGGGTTTCGGGACCGGCCTGGAAATCCCATTGTCCGTCATGGCGGGCAACCACCGTCAGGCAGCAGCCATTGACCGCGACACTGTCGCCAATCGCCGTGCCTTCGAGCATCTCCGGCGGGGGGGCAATCACCAGTCTGGTTCCGGCCCCTTCGACGATCAACTTCTGGACTGTCCCCTGACCTTCCACCAAACCCGTAAACATGACGCTCGCAATCGTGAGAGAGCTGGTTTCTGAATCGCGAGCCCGGTCTCGAGCGCGCGGCATGTTATAGGTTTTACTTGCGGCGGACCCGATCAACAACCGGTCAGCACCCGTCGGCGCAGGCAGAAGCCCGAGAAACCGCACGATTTGCCGGGATTTTCGATACGAACGCCTTCCGGGCGCAGTCAAACCGTAACGTGGGACAATCTGGTACCGTTGCCAAGCGAAAGGTCTGCACAACCGGGCCAGGGGGGCTCAGAGAGGCGACTGCGAATCACCGGCTTCGACATGTCGTGTCGCAGGTGAAGTTGTGTCCGCGTGCCCGGTCGTATCGGACTGTGTGGTGGCGGCAGGTTGCTTGGGCAGTTCAAACAGTTGAGTTTTGCGCGGGGACCCCGCACAGGCGTCACTCATTCAGGTGCGGACGCCGAACTTGGGCAAAATCCAGCGCTGCATGGCGAACCAGAACGCCAGAAAACACGCCATCAGTACGAAAGGCTTCAGGGATTCGTTCATGATCCCAATTCCTGGACAAGGGACAAGTCGACCGCAGACACTCAATCCATCACCCAATTTTACCAGTCAGCGACAGGTGCTGATAGGTGAATTGTCGAAGGCGTCTAACCCGGCATGCCGAGAGCAGACACCCAGCGTGCGCGGAAAACGCGCGTTCAGACTAAGTTGCCGAGGCCAACTCGGCCATGCGCTGCGCTGTACCGACGAGCCGATCCCAATTGTCGGCCATGTATTCGGGGGGGCCCCCTTTTTGGGCGACCACCTGAGCCACCAGCACCGTGGGAACCATCTCGATGGCATTCCAGGGGCAGACGGTGAGTTCGTACGGATCGGTCTTCTTGGTGGGGACGTGTACGCACACTTCACACCCCACACACCGCTCGACGTCGATCTCACAGAACGACTGCAGCACCTTGATCGTCTGTCCGGGAACCTTGGAAATGCAATCCACAGGACAGACTTCCAGGCACGCTTCGCACCCGGTGCAATTGTCCGCATTGATGACGGCGACTTCTTTGGGGAGCTTTTTTCTGGGTCCGCTTTTCGCCATACGACGCAACCTTCCAATCCTGTAGTTCCCGGCACTCGGAGAATCGTGCAGTCCTCTGATTCTAGAGAGGGTCGCCAACCGGAACAATTCGAGCCCGAATCCGGACCCGCGATTTCTCATATTTGCGAAAGCCCGGAACGCGTCTGGGCCTGTGCTACAAGAATAAGCAGGGCATGTGGTTACGTCAACGTCGCCTTGGTATTGACCCCCTGACGGCAGCGGGCGTACCATCCCCCACTTTTTGATCCATCCTTCGTCACTTCAGCACGTCACTTTGCGGAATTCGTCGGCCTGTCGGTTCTCGGCGGCAGCCGGCGACCCTTTGCGATCGGCACCCCTCGCCTTCCCCTTCCTGGACCTGGTCCGAACCACCCCATGCCCTTGCTGACGCGGTTCTCGAAACTGCCGTGGTTGCGCAGCATTTTGTGCCTGGCGTTCGCCTTGCGCGTGGGGGCGGCGGTTCTAGTGCAGCAGCACGTTGACCGCACGGGCAGCCTGTGTCTGATTGCCGGCGATGCCGAGGGCTACTGGACCCTGGCCCGCCACATCGTCCTCGGTCAGGATTACGCGCTGTACGATCCGCCACGGTACGTCGAACGGATGCCAGGCTTTCCCTGGCTGCTGGCGTTGGGCATCAAGCTCACTGCGGCGAATGTGCTGGCAGTGCGATTGTTGCTGGCCGCCGTCGGGACGTGCGCCTGCGCGCTGGTCTATCAACTCGGGCGCGAACTGGCCAATCGCACGGTAGGACTGGTGGCCTGCTGTCTGGCTGCCGTGTCACCCACTTTCATTGTGTTCAGTGTGCTGTTGCTCAGCGAAACATTGTTTGCGGCGACGGTGCTCGCGAGTCTCTGGGCGTTAGCGGTCTTCGTACGCGCGGCGCCCGCCTGCCCCGTGGTGGCGACGAACGGGCCCCCCTCTGGGGCGCCGACCGTGGACTGGAAATGGGCCGGGTGCGCGCTGTGGGCGGGAGCCTGGTGTGGCGTGGCGACCCTGGTGCGACCCACCTGGATTGTCGTCGCGCCGCTGTTTGCGGTGGTGTATCTGTTTCAGGCGCCGCTGACGTTTCGCCGCCTGGCCGCCGTGGGGTACCTGCTGGCAGGCCTGGCCGTCGTGCTGGCACCGTGGACGATTCGCAACTATCGCGTGACGGGTCATTTCGTCGCCACAACCTTATGGATGGGGCCGAGCCTGTACGACGGGCTCTCGCCCGCAGCGACCGGCGACAGCAATATGGAATTCGTCGAGCGCGACGGGCGTTATGCCCGACGGGATCTGCCTGACTTTGAATACCAGGCCAACTTGTACTATCGCCGGGCCGCTGTCGATTTTGCGCGAAAGAATCCCGGTCGGGCCCTGGAACTGAGTGCACACAAACTGTGGCGCTACCTGAACCCGTTTCCGAACGCGGCCCAGTTTCGCCAACCGGCGATCTGGTGGGGTGTGGGATTGTTTGAAGCGCCGGTCCTGGTGTTCGCCGTTGTGGGGGCCTGGTGCTGGCTCCGCGGGCGGACGAGCGATCTGAACTCGGCGACCTACAGTGAATCCCTGCGAATTCTGCCCCGGACCTGGCGATTTCGCGGTTTGACGTGGCCGTTGCTGCTGGCCGCCGGGCCTTTCGTGCTGTTCGCCGCCGTGCACACGGTGTTCGTCGGCTCGATTCGCTATCGGTTGCCGGCGGAATACGCGCTGCTCGTCCTGACAGCCGCAGGACTGTGCTGGGTGGCGCAAACGGTGTGGAGACGGAGGGCCGATTCCGTCTCATGAGAACCCTGGCCTCGACTCTCAAATGGATGTTCCTGCTGCTGCTCATCGGAGCGGCCGCGGCGGGAGGCTACGCTTACTACATCTGGAACGAAAGCGACGAACTGCTGGCTGAATCGTTGCGCGAGCGTCTGCACGAACTCGTTCCCGACTGGCAGATCAGTTTCAAACGGGCCCGACTCGATTTCCAGGGACGAGTCCGGATCCGCGATTTGAGTCTGAAATCGGCCGACGGAAAAACCCCGTTGCTCGACGTGGGCGAGATCATTCTGTCGGTCGATCGTGAACGCCTGGCCGATCCGATGCCCCCGTTGCGGTTTGTGTCCTTGTCGAAAGTCCGCCTGCACCTCGTGCGGTATGACGACGGAAGTTGGAACTTCCAGGAATTGCCTCCACCCCCGGCCCCGCTCGAAAAGAACTCACTTCCGGAAATTCACATTGAACAGGGAACGGTGTTTGCCGATTTCCACGATGCCGCGGCGGGACCGCCTGTCCGGGCACAGATCGACAAGTTTGACCTGCGTTTGATTCCCCGCGGAGCACGGCACTTTCTGGTCAAATTTGCCGCCAAGCTGCCGATTTCGCAGAGCCTGACTGCCGAAGGAAACTGGGCGATCGACGACGGGACCTGGGACTGCAACGGGCAGATCAAGACCCTGGTTCTCGATTCGACGCTGTCGAAACTGGCGTCCCATGTGTCGGTCGATTGCCGCAAAGGCCTGGCCCGGCTTGACACGGCGTTGGCTCAGAAATACTCGGCGTATGCGAAACCCCAGGTGCGGGGCCCCTCGAGCGTGACTCCCGAGACGCCGGTGCAGGTGGGCGATCCGATCAGCCGACTCGGATTTCATGCCGAGGCCGATGTTCATTTCCGGGTGGCACAGACCGCACCGGGGCAGCCCAAAGAGTACAAGCTGTCGGTGCATCTGCTGCAGGGGGTCCTGGCGAACCCCCCCGTGCCCTTCCCGCTGTCTGACCTGCGGGGGCAGATCGATCTGGACAATCACCAGATTCGCTTCCGCGAAATGAGCGCCCAGAGTGGGCAGATCCATTTTCATGTCCCGCGCGGTTCAGTTCTGGAACAGGACGATTTACGCCCGGCCGACTTCGACATCAAGATCACCGGTGTACCGCTCGATGACCGCCTGCCTGGCCTGCTGTCTGAGCCGGTGCAGAAAGTCTACCGGGAACTGCAGCCCAGTGGAGAAGCCGATCTCGTGGCCCGGGTCGAATTCGATGGCCGCGAGAAGTGGAGCAGTCACAGCGATCTGTTCATTCGCAATGGTTCAGTCGTCCCTTTGAAATTCCCGTACCGAGTCGATCAGATCCAGGGAACCCTGAAACGTCGGGCCAACCTGGTCGATATCTCGGTGCAGGGTCGGGCCGGTCTGCAGAAGGTGACGCTGGCTGGCAAGATTCATAATCCCGGGCCGGAAGCCGAGTCTCGATTTGTGATTGAAACTGCGGGTATCGCCATCGACGAACGCCTGCGTCACGCCTGCCCCGACAAAGTCCGGGCTGTCATCGACACGCTGCAGGCGGAAGGTGACCTCGAAGGCAAAGCGGTCCTCACCCGACCGGCCGGGCTCAACCAGAAAGTGACCGTGGAACTTGATGCACGCGTCAGTGATGGCGTGGTGAAGTGCCGCAGTTTTCCGTACCGCGTCACCGGGATCAGCGGCCGATTTTATGGCGCCGGCGAAAACTGGACGTTCGAAGAGTTCACCGGTCGGCATAATACGGCGGAACTCGCCATCAGTGGCAACTACGGTCGCACACGCAGCGGGCGACTCAGGTTGATGCTCGATTTCGCGGCGGAAGGTGCAACCTTCGAAAACGACCTGTTCGAGTCATTACCCGAAGCCACGCAGATGGTGTGGCGCGAATTCAATCCCGAAGGCCGATTGAACGTCAATGGCCGCATGTATTGGCGCCCCGAAGAACGAAAGACCTTTCAGATTTCCCGGCTGAATGCCGAGGTTCGCGATGCCCGCATCATGCTGAACTCGTTTCGGTACCCGATCACCGACGTCTCGGCCCAGGCCGCGTACAATGGCGAAGTCATCAAGATTGCCAAGTTCACTGGTCGTCATGAAGACACGTCACTGCGGTTCGATGAAGGAACCGTCACGATGAGCGAGTCGGGTGATTGGCGCGTGCGGCTGGAACGCATGTTTGTGGACGATCTCGAGGCCACCCAGCAATTTCGGCGGGCCCTGCCGGCGAAACTCGCCGAGGTGGTCAACGTCTACAACCCCCGTGGCAAGCAGTCGATTTCAGGGATGGTGGAATTCGCCGGCCGGTGTGGCGGTCACGTGCCGGTCACCGCGGCCTGGGATACGGAAACGGTCTACAGCGGGGTCACGCTGAACGCCGGGGTGGAACTGCGCGACGTCATCGGCAAGGCGGCCTTCCGCGGGCAGTGGGATGGCCAGGAGACCTCGGGAGACGGGTACATCAAATTCAATTCGCTCAAGATTTTCAACAAGTACCAGTTGGCCGACGTCGAAGGACCAGTGACTCTGCGTGGCTCGCACCTGGTGCTGGGTGCCGAACCACCCGATACCAGAAACCGGCAGGTGGAGCGTGATCAGTCAAAACGCATCTCGGCCCGATTCATCGACGGGTTGATTTTGCTCGACGCGGCGGTCGAACTGGGTGAACAGATGAAGTACCGCCTGTTGCTGAATCTGCAGGATGGCAGCCTGAAGCGCTACGCGCAGCTGTATATGAATGGCAAACACCGCCTGGCGGGGCAGATGAATGGCAACATCATGCTGCGGGGCGAGGGAACGAATATCAGAAACCTGCGAGGTGTCGGCAATCTGACGATCAGCCGGGCCGCGCTGTACGAACTCCCTTTGATCGTGCAGATCTTCAACTTCCTGTCGTTCATTCCGCGCGACAAAACGGCCTTCGACACGGCCCGCTTCCTGTTTGAAATCGGCAATGGCCGCATGCGGTTCGATGCCATTCAGCTGGATGGCGATTCGATCAAGCTCGTGGGGCAGGGGAACGTCGATTTCGACGCCAATGTGAGCCTGAATTTCGCGTCGCGGATGGGCCGGCGGACAGTGCAGATTCCGATCATTCACCAGGCGCTGGAAATGACCACCCAGGGGATGATCGGCATCGAAGTCCGTGGCACGATGCAGGATCAGAAATATGAAATCAAATCGTTCCCCCAGGTCGATGAAGCTCTGCGCCGACTGTTCGACCCGCGGGCGGCGATGAAACCGTGACGGGCCCTCCCCGGCGACCGGGGGGCCTGTCGCCCCTTGCCTGTCACCTGCCGATCAAGCTGTCATCGGGATCAGAGACCAAAGCCGAGGCCAGGATTTGCCATACCCGGACTTGTGCCTCAGCCACAGCGGACTGCCTGGAGTCAATTTTTGCCCCCATCGGCCCGGCGCACTGGGGATGGTCGACGATTTCGGCCAGTTCCCTATTTGCGTTTTTTGGACGGGCGTGGCGCCGGCACAGGGGCAGGCAGGGTGGCCGGCGCGTGTGCGAGGCTGATCGGGGTTTTGCCCAGCGAAATCAGCGTCTTCAGTGTCTCGCTGACACTCATGGCCAAAGGGGCGGTCTGCGCTTCGTCGATGACAATCAACCGGCCCGCCGTGGGGTTGGGGGCGCCGGGAACGAACACGACCAACTTCTTCCGTCCATCGGCGGCCGTGGTTTCGTTGGTTACGAGCCCCAGTTCGTCGCCGTCGGCATAGCCGACTTTCAGCGAGACGACGCGCAGAAACATGGCGTCTTTGCCTTCCCCATAGCCAATGATCTGCTTGAGAGTCTGGTACAACCGCCCGAGTGCGGGCAGGCTGTTGAAGACCTGGTCGAACCGGTTCCAGATCCAGCGGCCGACAAACGTCGTGACGGTCAGGCCGATGCCGTAGATCAGGCACGCGGCCGCGAGCAATCCCAATCCGGGAACATACCAGGGCTGTTTGGCGAGCCAGGCTCCCGCCAGCGTCGTTTCGACGTACACGACCATCAGCACCAGTCCGCCCACGGGAAGGACGGCGACAATGCCTGCCAGAAAGCACTTGGAGACGTGTCGAGTCACGAATTGCATGAGAGGATCCGTCGGCGTCCGCACGGGAAGTGGATGAGGGGGCCCCACGTCGCGCAGTGATGTGGCACCCGGGTCGCACGGCCGGCGGAATGCCCCACACGGCACGTGCTGGAATTGCATCGCGTGGGGCGGTTAACGTAAGCTCCCCCCGCGCGTTGTGATACGTTAATGTACAGAGAACTCTCGAAGAAATTCAGTCAGAAACAGAACATGCCGCAGTTTCCTCCCGTTGCCGATCAACTGGCTCTTATTCGCCGGGGCGTTGAAAAGATTGTCCCCGAGAACGAACTCGTTCCGCGTCTCGAGCAGAGCTACAAGACCGGAACCCCTCTGCGGATCAAGTACGGCATCGACCCCACGGGGATCGATGTGCATCTGGGGCATACCGTTCCCCTTCGCAAAATCCGGCAGTTCCAGGAACTGGGACATCAGGCCGTGATCATCATCGGAAACTACACGGCACTCGTGGGGGACCCGAGCGGCCGCGATCAGACCCGGGCCCGGCTGACGCAGGCCCAGGTTGAAGAAAACGCCAAAGACTACCTCAAGCAGGTGGGCAAGGTCGTCGATCTTTCGCGGGCGGAAGTTGTCCGCAACGGCGACTGGTTTTCGTCGATGTCGTTTCTCGACATTCTCGAACTGTGCAGCAAAGTGACCGTGGCGCAGTTGCTGACTCGTGAAGATTTCGCCAAGCGGTATGCCGCCGAGCAGGCCATCTTTCTGCATGAATGCCTGTATCCCATCATGCAGGCCTGGGATTCGGTCAAGATCCGTGCCGATATTGAACTGGGTGGCACCGAGCAGCTTTACAGCTTCATGCTGGCTCGTGACCTGCAGCGCGAACAGGGACAGCCCCAACAGATCGGCATGATGTCTCCCATCCTGGTCGGCCTCGATGGCGTGCGGCGGATGGGCAAGAGCCTGGGGAATTACATTGGCATCAATGAGACTCCCTACGACATGATGAAGAAGTTCATGCAGATTCCCGATGCGGTGATGCGCATGTATTTCGAGTTGTTGACCAACCGTCCGCTGGAGGAAGTCAACCATTTGCTGGCCGGGCATCCGAAAGACGCGAAGATTGCCCTGGCGAAAGACGTGATTGGCGAGTACCACTCGGCGACGGAGGCGACCGAAGCTGCCGACCGCTGGCAGCGTGAAATCAGCGAAAAGCAGACGCCGGAAGATATTGCCAGCGCGTCGATTGCCCGCAGCGAACTGGTCAACGGCGCGCTCCCCGCGGCCCGTCTGATGGTGGCCGCCGGGTTGTGTGCCACCACGAGCGAAGCCCGCCGCACGATTGCCCAGGGGGGGGCCTGCCTGGGTCCCAATAAAGATCGGATCGCAGCGCATGACACCCAGGTCACTGTGG
This sequence comes from Planctomycetota bacterium, assembly GCA_018242565.1. Classification (GTDB taxonomy): domain Bacteria; phylum Planctomycetota; class Planctomycetia; order Planctomycetales; family Planctomycetaceae; genus JACQFH01. The sequence continues at coordinate 12,929 of JAFEBR010000019.1, forward strand.
AAACGGGTCTGTTGTTGTGGGCCGGGAAAAAACGGGTCGTGCGAATCGAACTGGCTGACTGAATTGGACTTTTGTAGGGCCCGGACGGGCCGAATGCCTGTCGCCGGCAGCGATCCCCTGGAATACTCAACCGGGGTCGTTGCCTGTATGATGTTGCCCAACCCGTCATCAACGTTCGCTGCCTCATCCGGAGATTTCCGCCATGTCTGAAACGGTTATCGGTCCTGCCATGAGTCGTGCTCCCAAGCAGATTCCGTCCATCCCCGGAGTCTCGGCACCCGACCCGTGTACGATCGTGATCTTCGGTGCGACAGGCGATCTGGCCGCGCGAAAACTGCTGCCCGCCCTGTACGGGCTATGGCATGGCGAACTCCTGCCTTCGCAATTCGCGATTGTGGCCGTCGGTCGTCGCGACAAGACCGATGACGAATTCCGCAATGAAGCGCAAGACTCGATCAGCAAATTTCGTCACGGTGCGCCGAAGTCGGCGGATGGCTGGCCCCAGTTTCTTTCGCACCTGTTCTATCACAAGGCCGACTTCACCACCGCCGAGGGAATGCAGGGCCTGGCGCAGCGCCTGGATCAGATCGATGGCCAGCTCAACCTGCCGGCGAATCGGTTGTTCTACCTGGCCACCGATCCTGAATACTTCGGCCCGGCCGTCGAACGCCTGCACGGTGCCGGGCTTGTCCGCCGTGAACCTTTGCGGCCCTGGTCGCGCGTCGTCATCGAAAAGCCGTTCGGTCGCGATCTCGCGACGGCGCTGGCGCTCGACCACCATGTGCTGCGGTATTTGAACCACGATCAGGTGTACCGCATCGACCACTACCTGGGTAAAGAGACGGTGCAGAACCTGCTGGCGTTTCGATTCGGGAATGCCATTTTTGAACCGCTGCTGACCCGCGAATATGTGGACCACGTACAGAGCACCACTGCTGAAACCGTTGGCATTGAAGACCGCCGGGGGGCGTTTTATGACAATGCCGGCGCTTTGCGCGACGTGGTGCAGAACCACATGCTGCAGTTGCTGGCGCTGGTGGCCATGGATCCTCCGGCCACGTTGCGGGCCAGCGACGTGGGTCTGGCGAAACTCAACGTCTTGCGGAGCCTGGTCCCCATTCGTGGCGACGACGTCGATAAATACGTGGTTCGCGGCCAATATGGCCCGGGCCTGGTCGATGGCAAACAGGTGCCCGGTTACCGGCAGGAAGTGGCCATTGCCCCCGATTCGGTCACCGAACCGTATGTCGCGCTGCGAGCCAAGATCGAAAACTGGCGCTGGGCCGGTGTGCCGTTCCTGCTGCGCACCGGGAAGCGCATGCCTCGCCGGGTGACAGAAATTGCGATCCAGTTCAAACTGCCTCCCCTGCGCCTGTTTCAGACGGTGGAATGTGAAGGCGATGTCTGCGACCTGCGCGAAGCTCAGCCGACGGTCCTGGCGTTTCGCATTCAGCCCAACGAAGGCATCAGCCTGTCGTTTTCCGCGAAGCGGCCCGGCATGCAGTTCGTGTTGCATGGCGTGCGGTTTGATTTCAATTACTCAGACTATTTCCGCTGCGAACTGCCCGAAGCTTACGAACGCCTGCTGCTGGATGCGCTGCGGGGCGATGCCACGCTGTTCATGCGTTCGGACGAACTCCACGCCGCCTGGGACTTCTGCGATCCGATTCTGGAAGCCTGGAAGAAGAAACCGCCCGCGGATTTCCCCAACTATGCCGCCGGGACCTGGGGACCGAAAGAGGCCGACAAGCTGCTGGCCGGTTGTGCCGCGAAATGGCGCGAACCCTGATCGAGCGAATCGATCGGTCGGTCGGGCCCCGCGCCATCGGCTTACCACACGTGCATACGTCTCTCAGGAGATCAGCCCGATGAGATCCGATCGACCCATGACGATGGCTTGGGCCTGGCTGCTGCTGGTCAGCCTGGCCTGCCTGCTGGGGGCAATTCGGGCGGAGGCGCAAGAGCCTGCCAAGGTGCGGTTTGTCACCGCCTGGGGCGACAAAGGGGACGGTCCCGGGCAGTTCTATTCGCCGGTCGGTCTGGCGCTCAATGATCGTGATGAAGTCTTCGTCACCGACCTCAACAACGCGCGCGTGCAGAAATTCGACAGCGCAGGCAAGCACCTGGCGACGTGGGATTTACCCCGAGATGTACCAGAACGTCGGCAAAGTCTGGCCGGGGGCATTGTCTGTCTGGGTGAAGGGCTCGTCTGCCTGACTTTCATGCAGCAGGACAAAGTCCGCATCTATACTGAAGCTGGCGAACTGGTTCGGGAATGGGGTAAGATGGGGAAGGCCCCCGGTGAATTGAATGGACCCGGCGGAGTCGTGCTGGGTGCCGACCAGACGCTGTATGTCGCCGATCAACGCAACCATCGCATTCAGCAGTTCAGCCGGGAAGGTCAGTGGCTCGCCGGTTGGGGTCAGCATGGTCTGGCACCGGGCGAATTCGATGGCAAAGAGCCGGCCGGTTCACGCTTCGGCGGTCCTCATTACCTGGCCCGCGACACTCAGGGGCGGATTTACTCGACGGAAGGGGCCCACGCCCGGGTGCAGCAGTTCTCTCCAGAGGGGAAATCCCTCGCCGCCTGGACCAAACCTGGCGACGATCCGGGTGGATTTGGCGCCTACAAGTTCGGAAACCTGCCCAATACGTTTGGCCCCATCGGGATCGCGGTCGATCGCTTCGACCGCGTCTACGTGAGCAGCCTGAACGATCGCGTGCAGGTCTACACACCGGCCGGGACCCTGTTATTCACCGTGGGAACGGGGGGCGATGAACCCGGGGAATTTCGTCATCCGCACGCGCTGGCATTCGACCGGGCAGGCTGTCTGTACGTCGCCGATTCGGGGAATCAGCGGATTCAGAAATTCGAAATTCCGGCCCCACCTTAAAAAGACGCCCGTGGCTTTCGGTCAGCGAGGCGACTTTCGCGTGGCGGACAACCGCTCGATCTCCTGGCTGGCGAGGGGCGAGCCAGAATCGCGGGCGCTTCGCAGATAGGCCAACGCGAGTTCACGCTTGCCGTTCGATTCGGCCGTCTGCGCCAGTTTCAGCAGTCGCTCGACCGCGGGGCCACTCTCTTGAGTTCGACCACTGCCGGGCGCATTTGGAACGGGTGCGGCCGCAGCAGAGTTCCTGGATTTCGCCGGGTCTGTGCCGGGAGAATTCGCCGTCCGCAAGGCTTCGTAGGCATAGTCAGCCGATCCGGGACGTGCCGGACGTTGAGGCCCGGCGCTGGACCGCTGCTGGGCCTGCCCCAGCACCTGCCGGTCGAGAGCGTCGAGGTCATGAATCGTGACACCCACGCTCACCTGACTGGCCGATTGAGACATCCCGATGTTCGAACCCGATCGGAACGGTCCGAAGCCCGACATCGACCGCGAAGAGGCCGCCCGCGATGTGCCGCCGATCGTCATTCGTCCACGGTCGGGCACAGAAACGCTGGTGGCCACGCCAAACGTTTCCAACACCGGTTCCTGAACGGTGATGCGTTGTGCCGAGGCGGCACGACTGAATCCCGCAAACGCCACCAGGCAGGCGATGGAAAATGTCACTCGATGCATGGAACACTCTCAACGGGGGGGGCCGCGATCAACCCGATCGGCGGTCAAATACCATGTCCACCCGAGTTCAGATTACCGTGACGTCCTTTTAGAGAAAAGAGCACTTTGAAATCTGTCGAAGCGCGGGGCGGGCACTCGCTGTTCCCTCAATTGACGGGCTTGAAGATGCCCCAGTTTTTCTCGGCCAATCCTTTGAGGAAGTCGGCGTAGACTTTGGCACCCTGATCGCGAACACCCACGCCGATCGAATGGATCGAGATCCGCCGTACACGATTCCAGGCTCCCACGGTTGCCAGGATCTCAGCGGGATTGTCGATTTTGCCTCCGAGTGGCGCGCCGTCCGAAAGAAAGAAGATCGCTTCCGGATTCAGCTCAAACGCACTTTCCAGCGCATCGAACGAACAGGTCCGCGAGTTGAGCGGTTGTTCCATCACGACATTCACCGCCATCCGCTTATTCGATTCGGTCGCGGGTACGAGTTCGGTACGCCACGGTCGCACAACATTGTCGAATGCCAGGACATTAAACGAGACTTCCTGGGGCAAGGCATGAATGGCCCGGACCAGTTCGGTCTTCGCCGCCTCGATCCGGGTGCCGCGCATGCTGAGTGACGTGTCGAGGACGAATACGATCCGTTTCGCGCAGATGGGAATTCCATAGTACTGCCCGACGTTGCCAAAGCTGCCGATCGGTGGACTCTGGCTGCGGTCGATCACCTTGAGTTTGTCGCGGTTCTCGGCCCACCACGATTTCCATTTGTCGGCGTCGTCACCGAAGTTCTGACCCGTAGCGGCCACCAGATGATCAATCACATCCGCCTGAACCAGGCCGCGAAATTTAGGGAGCAGATGGATCAACTCGGTAATCCCGTCCAGGTTCTTGACTTCCATCAGGCCCTGGACGACGCAGCGCCGGTAACCGAACTGTTGATCGAATAGCTGCGTACGCGCCAGAAGTTGCAAGGTCCGCAGGGTTTCGGCGGGGTCACCTTTCACCGACTGGGTGTCGATCATCTCATGCAATGCCAGTTGATTCGCGTTGGACTGCAGCAGGTAGATGTTGAGGTAATCGAGCAGCTTGCCCTGCAGAGATTCTTCTTCGGTGGGGGCCAGTGCCTGAATGGCCCCGACGGCGCGCAGATCCAGTCCCGATTTGCGTGATGCCGAGTTCATTCGCGACAGGAGTTTGTCGGTCACCTCGGACCGTTCGCGCCACCCGGCCAGGAAATCCGCCGTCGCATTCCGGACCTCGGCGGATTTGTCGTCGAGCAGCGTGACGTACAGCAGTTCGGCCGCTTCGCCCGTGGGAAAGTCTTCGAGCATCTTCAGGGCGGCGATTCGATCGGAAGGTTTCTTCGTGCGAATCCGCTGCTGAAAGTCGCGCTTCACGCGGGCGAACGATCGTTCGGGCTGACCTTTGGCCGACGACTTGGGGGGCTCCTGGCCGACTGCGGAGTGGATCCAGGCGCTACACAACATCAGCCAACAGCCGGCCTGAAACAGGCGCACGAATCTTCGCATGATCCGGTCCGCAGCGAGAGAAGGAGAGAGAGTGTGACTCCTTAACGATAGCGGAAGCGTTGACGCCGAGATAGCGTTTTCTGAGAGACTGCCGCGCAGACGCCATGCGACTGCGGACCAGACAGGCCCTCCGATCGGCATTCGAACTCGACCTGCTGTCAGCCCGCGTAATGTCCCGATTTGCCAGAGGCGCCGGGCATCGCGGCCCGGACCTGAGTCAGCTTATCCTTGATGGCGCTGATCAGCACCCAGGTGGGTTCGCCGATGCACAGGAATTTCCAGCCATCGCTGGCCAGTTGGGCCGCGTTGCTGCCGATCATCCACGTCGTCTTGCCCACCGACAGGGCATCGGCCCGAATGGCATGCAGTGCCTCGCGGAGCACGGGCGAATCCATGTCGCCACAGACCCCCAACTCGGCGGAAAGGTCGTAAGGTCCGATCGCGACGGCGGTCGTGACTTCGTGAGCGCCAATCGCCTTGACGTGTTTCATCGCGGCTTTGGTTTCAATCTGCGGCAGTACGATGAAATCGTCTTCGAACTCGGTCCGCCACGAGGTTGCATCGAGTTCAGAAACCCAGCGATTGCCCATTCCACCCGGGCGACGTTTGCCGCGGGGGGGCAGGTAAATCGCTTCGCGGACGGTGTCGAGATCGGTGGCCGACTCGACACACGCGAGCAGAAATCCGCACGGACCCAGGTCGACGGCCAAACGCAGTTTTGCGTAGTCATTCGAACGCGGGCGAACGAGCACGGGAAACCCGGCACGGCGACCCGTGGCACACACTTCGGCCACCAGATCGGGACCGGCACAACTGTGCTCCATGTCGACGATCAGGTAATCGAGGCCGGCACGCATCGAGATTTCGACGAGATCCGGCCAGATGTGGTCAATCGCCAGCAGGCCTGTGGTCAACTGGCCACTGGCGACCTTCTCTTTTAATACACGCGCAGGATTCATGGATTCGCATCAAATGTGGCGCTCCTCGAATTCATTTTTGCAGAGCTAACCACTGGAGCCGGTCGTTCGCTCGAATCGCACACTGTAGCACAACAGACCCTGTGGGCAAGCGCTGAATCACCGATTGACCGGCGTTTACCGCAATTCCCGCGCTCCGGCACGACTCGAACGAAAACGCAGGCCTCCTACAACCGCTGCATAACGTGCGTTGCTCACGCTCCACTCGTCTTAACACGAGTGGAAAGTCTTTTTCCCGTCTGCAGTTCCCGAAGTCAGGCGGCGTCGTCAACTTTCGGTGCTGCCGTAACTTCCAAGACTTTCAGCCCCATGTCCCACAGTCATTTTCAGGCCAGGCGACCGCCACGGGACCGTCAAAAGTCTGCGGATTTCACCGGCGTGTTCCGGTTGCCGCCGGTCAGACAGCCGCGGTCCATCCGGGGAGGCGAGATCCAGACTCATCGAGAGGGCTCCTACAGGCACAAACAACGCAAAACAAGATGGGAAAGCAGTTCGAAAATTGATTCTGCAGCGGCCGTCACATGTCAGCAAGGGGAACAGACGGACATCAACTTGCCGACGTCAAATCTTCGCGTCGGCGATTCCATTCGTGGTAGAATCCAGAGGCCGGGGCTTTCAGAGAACCTGGCGGCGCCGGCTCACATACGCCCTGATTTCAGATGACGTCAAACAACCCATCAGCGAACCCGCCGACGAACAGCCCCATTCTTCGACAATGGCGGCGGATGCCGTATGCGCTGCGGATCTTTGTCGTGATTCTGGTGGCACTGCTGGCATGGTCCCTGTGGTGTTACTACCTGGCGCTACGCCAGGATTGGGCGATCGCCACGCTCGAACAGGCAGGCGGTTTCGTCACGTATCAGACTCCCGAAGCCTGGTCGGTGGAAAAACTGACTGGTTATCCCTGGCGAGGGTTTCAACGTGTCGCGTCGGTCACCCTGCCTGTGGGGCAACTCCTCCCGAACCGACCCTTTGCTGCCGTGGGCGATTTGACGGGAATTCGCAAACTCGTGGCGTACGGACCGGGCCTCACCGATGACAGCTTGCGGCAATTGTCCCACGCCCACACTCTCGAAGAACTGAATCTCGACTCGCCTCACATTACGGACCGCGGGTTGGCAAGTTTGCAGGGTCTGACAGGCCTGACGGAACTGGCATTGGACCGTACGCAAGTCACCCGGGCCGGCCTGGCGTCACTGCAGGGACTGCGGAAACTGCGAATCCTGGTGTTATCCGGCGTCACCCTGCACGACGCGGATCTTGAACAACTGGGGCAGTATCCGTACCTCCAAGGTCTGAATTTCGACGCACGCTGCATCACCGACGCCGGGCTGGAAGCTCTGGGTGGCTGTCCCCATTTGCAAAGCCTCAATTTGTCGGATTCGCAAATCTCAGATGCCGGGATGTTGGCAATGGGGCGATTGCAGCAACTCGTGTCCCTCGATTTGAGTTCGACCGCCGTGACCGACAGCGGGATGGTGCCTGTCGGGCAACTGAAACGACTCCAATCTCTGCATCTGCGACAGACATCCCTTTCCCATACCGGGCTGGCGGCATTGCAGGAATTACGAGATCTCCAGGAATTGTCGCTCGATCGCACGCAACTGACTGACATGGGACTCAGCCATTTGCGGAATTTCAAGAAGTTGCAGGTTCTGACAATCAGCAATACGGCGATCACCGACGCGGGTCTGTTGCACCTCAGTGGATTGAGCGGTTTAACCCAACTGGACCTGGATGGCACATCCATCACCGATGCCGGGTTGGAGCATCTGCAGTCGTTGACCCGCCTGTAGGAACTCGATGTCAGTGATACCCAGGTCACCGATGCGGGGCTTGTCCACCTGCAGCCACTGGTCATGTTGCGCCGGCTGAGGCTGGCGCGAACGCACGTGACGGGCACCGGCTTTCCCTTGCGCGGGGGCTTTCTGGCACTGCTGCAATTGGATTTGAATGGTGCCCCCGTTTCGGATTCCGGTCTGCAACACATCGGTCGGCTTCCCAGTCTCGACTCCCTGGTCCTCGCCAATACCGAGATTACGGATGACGGACTTGCCCATTTACGGGGCATGGTCCGGCTGAGGTTTCTCTCGGTGCAGCAGACTCAGGTCACGGCCGAGGGACGCCTCGCATTGTTGCAAGTCTTAAACCGATCAATCGTCCAACTGGAGCACTGACGCACTGGAGCACTGACGCATCGACGGGAGAGTGACCAAATAAACACCTCCACAATCCTCCCGAGGCCGGCTGGTACTGATTTCAACTTGGACCACCCCGTACTCGACAGACCTCAGACATCGAGGCGAACATGCGGCAGGCTCCCGTCCATAGAATCATCCTCGGAGCAGCGATCTACGTCGCCGTGGCCGTGCTGCCGATCTGGGAGTATTGGGCCGCCACCGCATTTGTGCTGGGTGTGATCCTGGGCCCGTTGAGCGGGGTGCTGTTCATTGGGTGGCTCGTACGCTGGCTGAATCGTCGTGAGACCGTTCGCCGCGATCCCGCACCCAATGACCCTCCCGATGACGCCGATTCGTGGCAGGATCGACCGTAGGATGACATCGCCCTGTGCCGTCGCGTACACCGTGGCAGGTCCCGCCTCGGCCTGTGTGACCGGTCGGTTGTCGCTGCGGGTGCCGCTCGTTATTTTGGAAAAACGCCCGGCAGGCCGCCCTGGTTATCCCGCGGCGGGCAACAGCAGACCAACCGCAATTCTCGCAAATCATCTGGATTATGAGCCCCGAACATCGCGCCAAAGAGCTGAATATTTCCTTCCCGGCCCAGACTCCCGGATATCTGAATCTGTGCATCCAGTCGGGAAAGCAGTTAATCACCTCCGGGCATGTCAGCGACACCAAAGGGAAACTCGGTGCCGGCCTGTCGACCGCCGAAGGCTATGAGGCCGCGAAACAGTGCGCCATCAAGATTCTGCAATCGGTGCATGCCCGCCATGGCACCCTCGATGGCCTGAAAGTCATCAAGGTCCTGGGCTGTGTGAACTCGGCTCCGGACTACATCGAACAGCATCTGGTCATCAATGGGGCCTCTGATCTGTTCCACCAGATCTTCGGCAAGGAAACCGACGGCTACCATGCCCGCAGTGCCCTGGGCTTCGTGTCGCTCCCCACTGGGGCCGCGGTTGAAGTCGAAGCCATCTTCGAGATCAAGTAAGCCAGCACGGGCGCAGCCAGCGGGGAGTTTCGGTCCGGCGAACCCAAATTTTTGGTCCTGCCGAATCGAATCTCGGATTGACCCCAACCGCTGTTCCAGGGAAACTCCGCCCGAATTCGCTGGGTCCCTGCGCGCCGATTTTTGGATCGGGGAACCAGCCACACGTTCAGGGAGCGAACGAGTCGATGCGGTGGATCCAGTTGCGACATCTGGCGGAATATCTCGCGTTTCGCATGATTGTGTGCGTGGTGCAGGCCTTGTCGCCCCGACTCTGTGCCCGGCTGGCCGAGCGTTTCGCCAGTTTTCTGCACTATCGACTGCCCCGCAAGTGGACTCGTTATGACGTGGCCCGCGACAATATTGTGGCAGCCTTCGGTGACCGCTACTCGCCCGAACAGGTCGATCGCATCATTTACCGGATGTGGGTGAATCTGTTTCGGCTGGTGACCGAGATCATCCAGCTTCCCCGGAAACTGAGGCTGGATAATGTCGTCGACATTATCCAGTTTCGAAACAAGCCCGATGTGGTTCGAGCGCTCTGTTCGAATCGGCCGGTGATTGTGCTGTCGGGGCATTTCGGCAATTGGGAACTGGCCGTGTCGATTTTCGGCCTGTTCGGCTTCCGCATGGGCCTGGTCGCCCGCGAACTCGACAATCCGTACTTGAACCGCTGGTTCTATCAGACCCGCAAATACACGGGGCACCGACCCATCTCGAAAAACGGTGGTGGTGGCACCATGATGGCTGTGCTCGAACGGGGCGGCAGTCTGGCGATGCTGGGAGATCAGGACGCCGGCAAGTCCGGTTTGTTCGTCGACTTTTTTGGTCGCCCGGCCTCCAGCTTCAAGTCGATCGCACTGCTGGCCATTGAGTACCAGGCTCTGATCTGCGTGGGCTATGCCCGACGATTGGAAAACGACACCTTGCCCAATGGGTTGCCTCGCTTTGAACTGGGCTGCGAAGCCGTCGTCGATCCGCTGGAATTCCAGTCGGCTGACGCGATTCGTGAAATCACCCAGACCTATACCGCCGCCCTCGAACGAGTCGTCCGCCGGGCCCCCGATCAGTACTTCTGGGTGCATCGACGGTGGAAAAGTCAGCCCCACATGCGCGCGGCCCGGCGACGCAAAGCCGCCTGACTGGATTTCCGGCTTGACCTGTCGCGCTCTGCAAACCGTGGTCAGCGGAAACTGCCCACCGAGATCAGTCCGGGCTATAATTCGGGCTCTGCAAATCGTCGCCCGGCGACAGCGACTGTGTTCGAAATCAGACGCCGGGCTCCCGCCGTGTCGTGAATGTGTTTTTTGAGATCAGGTGATTCATGCCCCGTTCCGTTCGTGTTGCCAGCGTCAGCGATGTCCCCCCCGGTGGTTCGAAAGAAGTCATGGCCGAAGATAAAGTCATCGCGCTGTTCAACGTCGATGGCGTCTTTCACGCTCTGGATGGCATCTGCCCGCATGCGGGGGGCCCACTGGCCGAGGGAACTCTGCGCGGTACCACCATTACCTGCCCGTGGCATGGCTGGCAGTTCAATGTCTCGAATGGCCAGAACTGCCTCAACCCCCGCATCAGTCACAAGTACTTTTCGGTAAAGGTTGAAGGCTCTGACGTCTTCGTGGAACTCCCCTGATCGGTGCTGGCCGAACCACATGTGGTTCTGCCCGTTCAGTGTTTGCCGACCGTCGGGTGCTCTACCCGCGGGCTCACTTGGGCTCGACCGAGACGTACACTGGCGCTCCACAGAGGGTGTGCTTCATCACGAAATTAATCGAGATGTGAGCCATCACCGGGATCAGTTGTTTGTCGGCAGGAGGGGCGTCGTCGGCGGCTTTCAGGGTGATGAACCCCTTCGTCTCTTCGCCGGTGAGCAGCGTCTTGCTGGCCGTTCCATCCATTTTCACCCCCTTGGGCAGACTGTTCCCAAACGGTTGCTCCAGGTGTTGGAACAGCACATCCAGCGTGATGTTGCCTTTGAACCCCGGGGCCCGCTCGACGGTGATGTCGATGCGTTGTGACGCCCCCGGCTTCAGCGAGATGGCCGTCGTGCTCAGAGTGATCGCGCGAATATCCATCGGCTCGGCGACCGACACCGTGTGCAGATCGACCGGGTAGTTACCCCGTCCACCCCCCGGCGAGTAATACTCCTGCAACGGCCGAGCCACGGCGGAAAGTGTCAGGGGTGTCCCATTCGGAACGGGATGTGTCGCGGTCCCTGTGAAGCGAATGTTCGCCGCGCCGTCGGCGGCGTCGGGTGCCGCCTGCAGAATGACGCAACCATCATTTCCCGAGGCCAGGATCTTGCCGGCGACCGCGGTGACCCCCGGGGGCAGGCCCTCGACGCCGAGCTGAATTTCCCCGGCGAAACCATTCTTTCTCAGGGCCCGTACAAATACGACCGAGTTAATGCCGGGGGCCAGCAGCGTCTTGTCGCAATCGGCTTCCAGCAGAAAATGGGGTTCGGCACGGGTGACCTGCACGGCATAGGTGAATTGCGCTCCACCCCGCAGATGCAGGTCGCGGATCTCGAGGACATACTTCCCATCGGCCGGGCAGTTCCAGTTTTCGAGAGTCGAATCAGCACTGATCACCCGATCGAAGGTGGAATCGTCCGCTTCTGACAGCGGCGCTCCCTTGTCGTTCAGAATGCGCAAATACGGGTCGAGACCCGACTGCGCCCGCCGGGCGATGACTTCAAACGACAGCTTTTCACCCGCCTTGGCTTCGAATGCATACAAGTCCGATTCACCCGGTTCTTCGATTCGTCCGCTGATTACCGCCGGAAGGGCAAACGGCTGGGCCTTAGCCAGCGGACTGGCCGCCGCGGTCGCGTTGGCCGCTTCCGCCGACGTGGCCGTGGTGTTCGCCGCCGGGGAAGGCATTTCGCTGACGACCGGCAACCCCGTAACAAACAACGCGAAGTCATTCACCGGCTGACCATTGACCGCAGGCGAGACCCAGGTGATGCCCCCTGCCGTCTGGGCGGGCACAGTGACCGAGACGCTGGGATCGGCCGGCAGATTGTAGCCCACCAGCGAGAGTTTGGTTTCGACTCCCGGACGCACCGACAAGGGGAGCGCCTGGGTGATGTAGGGGCGGTTGTTCGTTTCAATGCTGTAGGTCCAGTCGCCGTTTCCCTGGTAGCGGACGTCGCGCACTTCCAGCAGGTAGTCGCCGGCTTGTTCAAACTTGTAGAACAACAGCGGATCGCCCGCATAGTAATTGTCACTGGCGGCCAGCGTCTGCCCCGCTGCCGACCGCAGGGTGATCATGGGATCGACCCGGGTCTGCATGTCGTGCAGTCGGTTCATGAGTCGCTGCGAGCGAACGTGAAAGGTCAGTGCCGTGCCGGCGTCCACATGGAATTTGTAAAAGTCGATGTCTTCCGCCTTCTCGATGGCCCCGCAGATCGTGGCCGGCAGTTTGACTTCAGTCGCCTTGGCGGCGGTGTCGTTGTCGGCCGATTCGCTGACAATCGGGTCGCGGGCGATCACAATTTGCCCGACGGTGCTGGCGCCGAACGGAGTCACGATGCGAAAATCACGGACTCCCGGGACCGCTTCCGGTGCCACCGTGAATCGCAATTTGATTTTGGACGCCGATTTGCCACCGCGGTTCCGCTTACGCCCCTTTCGGGCTTCTTCGGCGACCGGCTTGTCCTTGTCTGACTTTTCTTCGGGAACGACGACAGCCGATACCCCTTCCCCAGACACGATGACCTGGTCGGCCCCCGACAAAATGTAACGGGCTGTGACTTCGACTTCGGTGGTCTGACCCACCTGGGCCGCGGTGGGCTTGACGCTCATGAGCATCGGATACGAATTATTCGTCTGCGCCCAACTCACCGACGTGCCCAGAATCAGGCAGGTCCAGCATCCGCAGGCAATCAGGGCTGTTTTCATGAGAGTTCTCTTCCACAGAAAGTCATCAGGCAGATCGTGCGGTGTCGCGGTGACGGGCCGAAACCAACAGGAGCCGTGTGGCTCTCGACATCCACCGCAGCGAGTGAATTCAAAATGTCGTGTGCCCACATCAGTCAGCGGACAAACAGGAATTGTTTGGAATTGATTAAGGCCCAGATCAGGTCCTGGTAACATTCCTGCGGAGAAGGGCTCTCGGACAGGAATTTACGGGTGGCATCCATTTCGGCGGCTGTCGGACGACGGGAAACGGTCGCGAGATAGATTTCGGTGACGATTTCCTCGTGTGTTTTCTTGGCAGCCAGCAGCGTGGCGATTCGGCCTTTTCCGTCCGCAATTTTTGTGGCCACGACATCACCATTCAATGTGTGCAGGGCCTGGGCCAGGTTTTCATCGGGTGTCCGTTCACATTCGCAGACACTCGCCCGCTTGGGCTTGCCGAACGTGACCAGAAACGGATGCTGATAATTCGCATCGGGAAGCTCAATCGCATGCGTCCCCAACGGCAGGTTGGGGAACTTGGTGGGCGAGCCTGTGGCATAGTCGATGGCATCCAGCAACGGTTCCGCCGCGATCCGCTTCACCTTGAAATGGCTGTAGAACCGATTGTCACCCGCGTTTTGAGCAGTGGGTTGCGAATCGAGTTGATAGAGACGGGAATTCATGATCGTCTGCATCAGATGCTTGACGTTGAAGCCGCTCGACCGGAAATCGCGCGACAGCGCCTGCATCAGTTCGACATTCGTGGGCGGGTTGGTCGATCGCATGTCGTCAATCGGTTCCACCAGACCTCGACCGAGCAGGTAGCCGACGTAGCGATTCACCACGTTGCGGGCGAACAGTTCGTTATCGGGACTGGTCAGCCATTTGGCCAGTGGAATCCGTCGATCCAGCGGATCGTCGACAGCCGGACCGTCGAGCGGTGTCGGTTTCAGCACCTGTCCCGTTTTGGGATGAGTGACTTCGCCTCCCGAACGCACGACCACGACGGTTTCGCCGCCGAAATTGCCGAATTCCGAGCTGCCCTTCGTCCCCACCCGCGAGAAGAACGCGGCGAATCCGTAATAGTCGGCCTGGCTGTATTTCTCGAACGGATGGTGATGGCACTTTGCGCATTGCAGCCGCACGCCCAGGAACAGTTGCGACGTGGTTTCCGCCAGATCGGGCGGGTTGTTGGCAATGCGGTAATAGTTGGCCGGGCCGTTTGAGAAAATCGAGCCCTTGGCAGTTACCAGTTCGCGGACGAATTCGTCAAACGGCTTGTTCGTCCGGAAGGCCTCCCGCAGCCAGTTGTGGAGGGCCCACATCCCCGTTTCGCCGGTGACGGTGCTATTGTTACGAATCAGATCAGCCCATTTCAAAGTCCACAGGGCGGCGTATTGATCGTTGTAAATGTCCTGTGACGGGTCCCCCGTCAGCCCCAGCAACCTGTTGATCAGCTTTTCGCGCTTCTGTGGGTCGGTGGAGTCGAGAAACGCTGTCGCCTCGGC
>JAFEBR010000001.1 GCA_018242565.1 Planctomycetota bacterium
CCACGGCGTATCCCCGCCCGATGACTCAGAAATCGGTCGGCCGACGCCCGAAACCAGCCAATTCCACAATTGTCCCCCGATTCACGTTTCCAGGATCATTTGGCTCGTGCTGTGTCCCTGTGTTCAATCGTCAATCGGAAGTGACGACGCTGACCGATCAGAACGGTTCCGTGCACTCCTACACGTTCGACCGGTTGGGGCGCCAGACGAACGACGGCGTGACGACGCTGGGCAGCGGTGTTGACGGCGCCGTTCGCCGGATTGGCGTCTCGTTCGAGGTGCGCGGGCTGGTCCAGAACATCACCAGCTACGACACCGCTACCGTCGGCGCAGGAAATATTGTGAACGACGTGCAGAAGACGTACAATTCGTTCGGTCAGCTGACCACTGAGTACCAATCCCACAGCGGAGCGGTGAACGTGTCGACGACGCCGAAAG
Organism: Planctomycetota bacterium; assembly: GCA_018242565.1. GTDB lineage: Bacteria > Planctomycetota > Planctomycetia > Planctomycetales > Planctomycetaceae > JACQFH01. Next base: position 439 of record JAFEBR010000001.1, read on the forward strand.
TTCAGTACGATTACGCCAGCGGTTCGGCCAACACCATTCGCCCGACGACGCTGACGTATCCCAACGGCCGCGTTCTAAATTATGATTACGGCACCTCGCTGGGCACAAACGACGCTCTGTCTCGAATCGGTTCGCTCATCGACAACGACGGTACGACGCATCTCGCGGATTATTCGTACCTGGGGATGAACTCGATCATCCAGGTCAACGAACCGCAACCGGCGATTCAGTACACGCTCGTCGGCATCCAGACCGGCAACGATCCGGCCACAGGCGATATTTACCGCGGGCTCGACCAGTTCGGTCGAGTGAAAGATCTGATTTGGGTTCCCACTGGCAGTTCGTCGTCCAGTTCTTCCAGCAGCAGTTCCAGTTCAGCCGCAGGAACAAACCTCGTCCGCATCCAGCACGGTTACGACCGGGCAGGGAACCGCCTTTGGCGGAAAGACCTCGTCGCCGAAAGCTACAACGCTGGCCTCGACGAAATCTACGGATACGACGGCCTTTACCGTCTCAAATCCGTCAATCGGGGAACACTAAATCCAACAAACACAACAATCAGCGCAGGCACCGGCACGTTCAACCAATGCTGGACGCTCGACAGTACGGGTAACTGGAAAGGGTTCCGTGAAGACGACTCAGGGAGCGGCACTTGGAACCTGATCCAGAGCCGGTCTGCTAATACCGTGAACGAGATTACTGCGATTACAAATTCGGTTGGCTCGGCGTGGGCGCAACGTGCTTACGATAAGAACGGCAACATGACGACACTGCCACAGCCAGCGAATCCATCAGGCAGTTATACCGCAACTTACGATGCATGGAATCGACTCGTAAAGCTAATCGAGCCTTCGAACGGGATTACTGTTCAGACAACTGCATTCGACGGAAGACAGTTCCGGATTGAGCGTAATACGTACAACACTGGGCTAATCGCCGAAAATCGGCACTTTTACTATTCCGCCAATTGGCAAGACATTAAAGAGCGAGTTGGAAGTTCGATCAAGGCGAATCGACAATTCATTTTTGGTTCTCGGTACATTGACGACGTCGTAGCACGCGACCGCGATGCGAACGACACTGGCACGTTAGATGAGCGCCTTTTTTCTTTACAAGATTCAACTTGGAACTGCATTGCTCTTGTTGACGATGCCACATTGGTCAGGCAACGCTGCAGTCACTCCCCTTACGGTTCAACGAGGTTTCTAGGTCAGGCCTTCACGCCCGGGACTTCCGACTTTAACTGGGAACTATTATTTGGGGGCTGTATTTGCGATCCGAACACACAGCTCATCCTTTGCAGAAATCGTTTGCATTCTTCCATTGTCGGTACTTGGACAAGTCGAGACCCACTGGCAGACAGTATCTGGCCCGGTGCAACTCTATATGCATATTCCGGGGGCAATCCGATTCTTTACAACGATCCTCTTGGTCTCGAAGAGTGTGATTTTACTAAAACGATTGATGGCACATTTGTCCTAAAATATATACAAAGAGGTCGAGTCCTTGGGGGGAAGATAGTTAGCAATACTACGGAATTTATTATGCGTTATTCAAAACAAATTTTTTATTCGTGCACCGAAGATGGCAAGATAATGGACTTCGACTCCGAAAACGCGCCGACGTCCAGCTTCGACCTAACTGCGTTGAACGACACGTCCGGTTATTTGAGCGTTGTCTCAATCGCCCAGGAGTTTTTCGTCAGGATGACGCTCAGCAAAGGCAATAGATGGAGGAATGCAACTCACAACGACTGTCCATGCGGAAAGACCGGCCAAAGTGCATCTGCAACCTACAAAGTTGAGTTCGTTGAAAAACTTTCCGGATCCGTATCCGTACCCATCCTAGGCGGTGGCGTGACGGCCGTCAAAGGTGCTAAGGAGTGGGTGCGCGATTCAAGAAATGTCTCTGTGACAATACGGTGTTGTCCTTGTCCTACCGACTGTGCATTAGAAGAGACGTTCGATGATCCGCCGCCAAGCACAGGACCATGGTTTCGTGAATTCAAGGCGTCGACTAACCCCTAAATAAGCGAAGCCAGGACGCTGGACGGATGTGTCGCGAGGTCCGCGCAGAGCGCACGCTGAGCTCGCCCCGGCCTGGGTGGCGGGCATTGCTGGCGTCGAGTTGGTCTTGTGGCATGCAGCTGAGTTCTTGTCTTGGTTGGGGGCCACGGCAAATTGGGTCTGTCGCAAATGCGATGGGGGGGCTCGCGAAGAGGTCGGCCGTACGCCGCTCCGCGAGCTGACGTCACTCGTGTTGGGGATGCGGACAAAGCCGAGTGGCCAGTTTGATGAACACGGGTTGCCATTCGTTCCAGGCCAACAACCGAACGATTAAGCGGCGACCACTGTGTAACACCTGCGCCGGCACCCGCATCAGGAAGTTCACGAACGTACGAAATTCCATCGTGAGCAGTCCCCGCTTTTGCTCCGCCTGCTTTTCCTTTCCAAAGCCCTTCGGCTCGGGCAGAGACAGTGCCAGCCACGCCTTGAGATTCCACGCCAGCGACGTGATCAGCATGTAGGCGTTGTTGCTGATCAGGTTGTCCAGAGGAGCGTGCAAGGCTCGAACGGCTTTGAGTTGTGCCAGAATGTTCTCTTGCTGGCAACGGTGATTGGCATCGAACACGATTTCTTCCGGAGTGCTGGTCCAGTCATTCGTGATGTAGAAGAAGTACAAATAGTCGTCGAAGAGTTGCTTCTGTCCGGCCTTACGGACCTTCAACAGCTTGCAGACGATGACCATCCGGTAGTCCCGGTCACAAGCCACTGGTCGGTAATGTGTTTCCGCGACCAGTTCCTTCTCTAACCGAACATCCTTATAGCAGCGTTCCTCGACGATTTGTTGCTTCACTCGCTCGGGGCGTTCGCGCGGCGTGGTCTGCACCTCGTATTTTTCCGGGCGATTTAACATTTTGTACGCTGAGTTCGGC
>JAFEBR010000200.1 GCA_018242565.1 Planctomycetota bacterium
GAAGATGATGTGCTGTTGTTGCGCGAAACGCTCGAAGAAATTCCCTGCATTGACGTGGTCGATGCGGTCTGCGATGGCGAACAGGCCTTGTCGCTGCTTCGCCGTGAAGGGCGATTCGCCAACACGGCGCGTCCCAGCCTGGTGCTGCTCGACATCAACATGCCCCGGATGAATGGGCTGGAAGTCCTGGCCGAAATGAAAGCCGATTCGACGCTGCGAACGATACCCGTCGTGATGTTCACCACCAGCAGTCGCGATACCGATGTGCAGCACGCCTACTCCATGGGCGCGTCATCATTCATCAAAAAGCCGGTCAATTTCGACCGCTTGAAATTCGTGGCCTGCCAACTGGCCGAGTACTGGACGACGGTGGTACAGATCCCCGGAACGGCAGGTGACTGATGGCCGATGACGTTCAGCCACAGCCGATTGAAGTCCTGCTCGTCGACGATAACGAAGACGACCTCATCCTGCTGACCGAAACGCTGCGTGAGGCACGTCACCTGCAGATCGTCCAGGTGGCACACAGCGGAGCGGAAGCGCTGGCGTACCTGAAACGCGAGGCTCCATTTGTGGGTGCCCGCCCCCCCGGGTTGATTCTGCTCGACATGCAGATGCCGCAACCCGACGGGCTGGAAGTCCTGCGGGTCTTGAAAGCCGATCCGGAACTGCGGATGATTCCCGTGGTCATACTCACGGCCAGCACGCGCGCAGAAGACGTCGCCCGGTCGTATGCGGGGGGAGCCTGCTCGTTTGTCTCCAAACCTGTCGATTTGCAGCAACTGAAGGCGGTCTTCGCGCAGTTCTCTCTGTACTGGACGCAGATCTCAATCGTGCCCAGCTGCCGGGAATCCCGATAATGAGGGGCAGGCGTTCTATGGGTTCATCATCTCGCGGTGGGTGAGTTGCAGCAAATGAATCGAATCTGCCGAAAATTCCGCCTCGGTCCCGGAGCCTGGCTTGCGGTTCTGGGAATTTGGGCAAGCCTCACGGCCCTGTCGCAGCTGCAGGCGGCCGAAATCCGCTTGAAAAACGGGACGGTGATTCGCGGGGTCAAGATCGACAAACTGGCCACTTTGCAGACCGGCCCCAAACAGGGGAAGGAACCCAACGTTCCGTATTATCCCATTTACATGGTGACCTCGCCCCTGAAGCGGTACTTCGTGCCTCGCAGCCAGGAAGATGTGGTCAACGCTGATGCCGATCTGTCGAAGCCGGCCGGGTTCAAACTCGAACAAAAGAAAACGACCGGGGGTAGTCGCCCGATCAGCGCGGTCCAGGGATACGCAGAAAAACCCACCGGCTTCGATGCCTGGGGCCGCCGCAAGGTGAGTTTGAGATTTGCCAACGGGCCCGAGACGGTCCATCAGGGAATCACGCTGCTGACCCCCGAATGGGCCACGGTCACGGCCCTCAACTACAGTTGGGAAACCGCGATCCCGACCAGTTCCATTCCCCTGCCCCAGTTGGATGCCATCCTGCGCCAGGCGACGAAACGGAACAATCCCACCGATCGGCTGAATATCGCCGTGTTCTACATCCAGGCGATGCACTTCCCGCAGGCCGAAGCCGAACTGCGGTCGATTGTCTCTGACTTTCCGGAAATGGCCGATCGCGCCGCGGCGGCCACCCGCCAACTCCATGCCGCGCAGGCCATGGAATACCTGCGCGAAATGAAACTGCGCCGGACTGCCGGGCAACACTCGCTGGTTTATCAGTTGTGCCAGAAGTTCCCGACGGAAGATGTTGAAGCCAACACCCTCCGGGAAGTCCGAGACATTACGAAGGAATACGAAACGGCACTCGACCGCGCCGAGAAACTCAAAGCCGACCTGGGCGAACTGCAAGGACAGTTGCAGAAAGACGCCCGGGTCAAAGAAATTGCGCCGCTGCGCCAGGAAATCGCGGAAAAGCTGAATTACACCAACATCGAACGGATCGACGCCTACTTCAAACTGGCTGGCGACGCCCTGCTGAAGCCGGAAGAAAAACTGGCCCTGGCATTCTCGGGCTGGGTCGTCGGTTCACAGAACGCCGTCACGGATCTCGATCAGGCACTCCGCTTCGGACAAGCCCGCATTCTCTTGATCGACTACCTGCGTTCGAAGTCGGAAGCCGGCCCCGAACGCAAGAACATTCTCGCCGCGCTCGAATCCATCGACGGTGTCGGCCCCGACCGCATTGCCCAGATGTTGCCCTTGTTGCCCGCCCAGGGTGATGTGTCGGGAATCGCCCCCGGACAAGCGTTCAAAATCGAATTGCCCACGACCGCCAAAGGGAACGCTGTCGCGTACTGGGCCACTTTGCCTTACGAATACCACGCCGACCATGCCTATCCCGTGATCATCGCGCTGCACAGCGAGTCGGGATCGCCGCAACAGGAACTGCAGGGATTCTGGGGGGGCACCGAGGAACAGGGGGGACAGGCCCAGCGGCATGGCTACATTGTTATCGCGCCCGAATACATCCCGGAAACCGACTCGCGCAAAGGTTATGACTACAGCGAGGCTTCACACGAAGCCGTGCTGGCCTCGTTGCGCGACGCCCTGAGTCGTTTCAACATCGACGCCGACCGGGTCTTCCTCGCCGGGCACGGGATGGGGGGCGATGCCGCCTGGGATATTGGCCTGTCTCATCCGCAACTGTTCGCCGGGGTGGTTCCCATCAACGGCGCGATCGATCGATTTTCCAAGTACTACATCGAGAATGGGACCAAACTGTCGTTCTACTCGGTGGTGGGCGAAAAAGATGTTGACCTGTTCGAGCGCAATGTCGACCAGTTGATGAAGATTTTCAAAAACGGCACCGACCTGATTCACGCCGAATACCGTGGGGCCGGACCGGAAACCTTCTACGCCGAAATTCATGCCATTTTTGACTGGATGTCGCGCATGCGCCGCGACCCGGTCCCCAAACAGCTCGAAATCAATACGCTTCGCGAATCGGACAACAGCTATTCGTGGTTCGAATTCTTCGGAATTCCCGAGAACCTCAAGGGCATTGACTGGAATAACCGCTCACGGGCGATCAAGACCTTCAAGGTCTCGGCCAAGATCACGCCGTCGAATTCCATTCTGATTTCATCGCGTGCGTCGCGCCACCGGGTCTGGATCCCCCGCGGCGACGGCCTGATCGATCTCGACAAACGGATCGACGTCAAAATCAACAGCAAGCAGGTCTGGAACAACTTCCTGAAGCCTGACGTCGAGGCGATGCTCGAGCGCGTGCGCCAGACCGGAGACCGCCAGCAACTCTATTGGGGAGTGTTGGACTTTCCCATTGGCAAATAGCCCCGCGGTCCGAGTTTTCGGCAACCGTCCCAGGGCGTGCACTGCCCGCCTGCCAACAGTAGAATCTCCGCCAAGACATCAAGTCCGTCGCAGGAGCATTCCATGCATGCCGTATTTTCCGGGTGGTTACGTACCGGGGCAGTCCGTTCGCTGGTCGCACTACTGTTGCTGAGCGTCACGCGCCTGGCCGCAGGTGACGATGAATTTCCCCCTGAACTGACCCGCTTTCGTGCGGCCGATTCGCCGATCGTCTTCACCGGCGCCGGCGGGAACGCATGGGATGCCAAAATCCGGGAACGCGGGTGGATTCTCCGCGAGGGCGATCACTGGCGTCTGTACTACACAGGCTACGAGGCTGTCGAGAAACCCCAGATGAAACTGGGGCTGGCGACCTCGCGCGATGGTTTCACCTGGACACGTCACCCCGACAACCCCATCTACAGTGATCACTGGGTTGAAGACATGATGATCGTCCGCCAGGCAGACGTGTATTACATGTTTGCCGAGGGACTTAACGATCAGGCCCAGTTGTTGACTTCGAGGGATGGCCTGAAATGGGAACGCCGTGGCCCCCTGGAGATTCGCACAACAAACGGGCAACCGATCGCGGCAGGCCCGTACGGAACCCCGACGGCCTGGTTTGAAAATGGGGTCTGGAATCTGTTCTACGAACGCAGCGACCAGGGGGTCTGGCTCGCACGCTCCACAGATATGAAAACCTGGACCAACGTCTCGGACGAACCCGTTCTGAAAATGGGGCCCGAGGCCTATGACCGCGTGATGATTGCACTCAACCAGATCGTTCAACATCAGGGCCGGTATTACGCCCTCTACCACGGCAGTGGCACACCTCAAAAACCACGCCTCTGGACCACCAACATCGCGGTTTCAGCGGACCTGATCCACTGGAAAAAATTCCCGGGCAACCCCCTGCTCCCCGAGAGCGACAACAAGTCGAGCGGCATCCTCGTCCACGATGGGCAACAATTCCGGCTGTACACCATGCACCCGCAGGTCCAGGTTCACCTGCCCATCAGCAAATAATTTGCCCATTTCCCGCCAGCATCACGGCGCGCGCGAACCAGATTTTCCAGTACGGCAAACAAACCAGCCGCCACCCGGAATCACCCCTGACCACCGCATAAATCCAGACAAAATGATGTGTTGATCGTTCTTGACAACATGCAAGTCTCCCGGATATTTTGCGATCAACCTATCTCTGTCCTGACGCAAATGGAGCCTCTGCAATGTTGAGCATCCTGGCGGACCGAAGTTCCCGAGATTGTGACGGAACCGCTCGCCGCGATTTTCTCAGCATTGGGGCTCTCGGAATGGGTGGCTTCGGATTGCCCCAGTTGCTCGCTCAGCGGGCCCACGCGGCCGAGTCGGGTCTGCCCGTGAAAGACACCTCAGTGGTCTGGCTCTGGCTGGGTGGCGGCCCGACCCATATCGAAACGTTTGACCCCAAGATGTCGGCCCCTGCGGAATTTCGCAGTATCACCGGGGAAGTCGCCACCGTCCTGCCGGGTGTGTCTCTGGGGGGACACTTTCCGAAAATGGCCCGCATCGCCGACAAACTGGCCATTGTCCGATCGTTTGCTCACCGCAACAGCGGCCATGCCGGGGGCACACACTGGGTCATGACCGGCTACGACAATCGTCAGGCCGACAACGGCGCCAAGCCCATTCGGCCGGCCCTGGGAGCCATCACGGCCAAAGTGCGGGGCACGAACCATCCCCAGTCGGGCGTTCCCACCTACGTCCGGATGAACGGCATCGGGGCAGATGGCCCCGCGTTTCTGGGGACGGCCTGCGGTCCATTCGATCCGCAGGGGCAAGCTCGTAAAAACATGAAACTCGAGACGAAACTCGAACGCCTCAGTGACCGCCGGGCCCTGCTCGAAGGACTCGATCGCTTTCAGCGTGACGCCGATGCCAGTGGCTTGATGAACGGCCTGGACGAATTCGAAGCCCAGGCCTTCAACATGATCCTGGGCGACGCCACCCGGGCCTTCGATATTTCGAAAGAGCCTAAGGGAATCGCCACCAAATACGGCAAGGGCCTGGGGGAGCAAATGCTCGTAGCCCGCCGACTCTGCGAAGCCGGGTGTGGTTTTGTGACGATCAATTTCGGTGGCTGGGACATGCATGGCCAACTGGCCAATGCCATGAAATCGCGTGGCCCGCAAGTCGATCATGCGGTGGCCACCTTTGTCGAGGATATTGCCGAGCGCGGACTCTCGGAAAAAATCCTGCTGGTCATTACTGGGGAGTTTGGCCGCACGCCGCGCGTCAATCGCACTGCCGGACGAGACCATTGGGCACCACTCAGCACCTTGGCGCTGGCGGGAGGTGGCCTGAAGATGGGGCAGGTGGTGGGCGAATCGAGCGCCAAGGCGGAAGTCCCCAAGACCGCACCGATCGGTCCGCAGGATCTGATGGCCACGGTGTTTCAGGTTCTGGGACTCGATCGCAAACTCCAGTTCACCAATTTTTCCGGCCGACCTACCTACCTGATCGAAGACGGAACACCGATCCGCGACCTGGTCTGACAAGCCCATTGGGCTTCGGGGGGCCTGATCGATTTTCTGCCCATGCCAGGTTCGACGTCCCATGGATCTTCTGCCCCCGCCTGCTCGCCCGCCCGTGGGACACCGCGCAAGTCGCCGCTCGTTCCTGCAGGCCGTGGCGGCCGGAGTCTGGGCGGCAGCACGTGGTCCGACGCGCGGTGTGGCGGCTGAAGAGGCCCCGGTACCAGCCACTGGTACGGTTGTCCCTGAGTTGGCGCCCTTTGACCGACTCATGCAGACGTTCCTGAACGAACATCAGGTTCCCGGCGCGTCGCTGGCGATTTCGCAGCACGGCAAGTTGTTATTGGCACGTGGCTACGGCACGGCCGATCGCGAAGAACATCGTCCAGTACAACCCGGCTCAGTTTTTCGCATTGCCAGTGTTTCGAAGCCCATCACGGCGGTCGCCATCTGGCAAATGATCGAGCAGAGAACTCTCGGCCTCGACGATCGCATTTTCGAACGACTCGAACTCGCCGGAGTCGCCGCCGACGCACCGGTGGCCGACGATCGTTGGCACAAGATTACGGTCCGGCACTGCCTGCAACACACCGCCGGTTGGGATCGCGACCAGTCTTTCGACCCGATCGCCGAAACCCGTCGTATTGCCCGCACACTGCAGATTGAAACGCCGGTTGCCCCTGGCGATCTCGTGAGGTTCATGCTGCAGCAGCGACTCGACTTTGATCCAGGGGAAAAATGCTGTTATTCGAACTTCGGTTACGTGTTACTCGGGCAACTGCTGGAACGGATCACAGGGCAGAGTTACGCGGAATGCGTACACCAACGAATTCTCGCCCCCCTCGGCATGCGAACGGTCCGGCTGGGCCGCGCTCTGCGTGAACATCGGTTTCCTGATGAAGTCTGTTATTACGATTCAAAACAACGCACCGGCCCCTCGCTGTACACGCCCCGACGCGGTGAATCGGTCCCCCTGCCCTACGGAGCGCAGAACTTTGAAAGCTTTGCGGCCCATGGCGGGTGGACTGCGGCTGCATTTGATCTGCTCCGATTCGCCGACGCCTTCAATGAACCGGAACACTGTCCGCTGCTGACACCCGATTCGGTCCAGAGCATGTGGTCCCGGCCAACGGGACTGGCGGGGCACGATGCAAACGGACAACCCCTGCCCGCCTACTTTGGTTGTGGGTGGCAAGTCCGACCGGTCCGCGATACGGGCCGTTCGAATACGTGGCATGCGGGTTACCTGGCAGGGACCGAAGCGCTCCTCGTCCGCCGCTGGGACGGTAAGAACTGGGCGGTGCTGTTCAACACGAACGATAATCCGCAGGGGCGCTCGCTGGTGGGACTGATCGATGGGGCCCTGCACAAGGCCGCCGCAGCCGTGGAGACTTGGCCCATGATGGATCAATACCCCGACTTTGCGGGTTAAACCACAACGCGAATCAGAGTTTCTCACGCGACAGATCGCGTCGATTTTTCTACTATGGGGCCGCATTTGTCCTCAATGTTTTCGTTCCACTTTTGATTTCCGGATCCCCCATGATTCACGTCATCGCCACCATCGAATTAGTCGCCGGTCAGCGGACCGCGTTTTTGAAAGAGTTCAACGCCCTGGTTCCGCTGGTCCGGGCCGAAGCGGGCTGTTTGGAATACGGCCCCGCCATCGATGTGGCCAGTGGCATGTCAGCGCAAATCCCCGTACGCGACAACGTCGTGACGGTCATCGAAAAGTGGTCCGATCTGGACGCTCTGCGAGCCCATTCCGTCGCCCCCCACATGGAAGCTTACCGCCCTAAGGTCAAACACATGGTCCTCTCGACCACGCTCCAGGTCCTCGACCCAGCGTAAAGAGCGTGTTCGGAGCGATTCGCTGCGCTTCTCTGACGCGAAAGCAGGCAATGGCCGTCAGAGATCCCCGCGCGACAGATCCGCTTTATCCGCGACCCAAAACACGCGACAGCAGGGGAACAACCGGGCACAGCAGCCACAGTCCTTTGCGGAAATCCCAGGCGAGGACCTGCTCGGTGAACATCACGTAGAGCAGCACGTACAGCAACCAGCGACTGACGGCCGAATGCGGAGAGGGCCCTGCCAGAGCGGGCCCCCGTTCCGTTTCGCCGGTCCAGTTCGTCTGATAGCTGAACTCGCCTCCCGCCAGCGCGTCATCGGCCAGTTCCTCCCGAGTCAGCTTGGCAAGCTGACTCTCGCGGGGGTCCAGATTGACGGCGAACAACGAGCTTTTGCCGGGAGATCGCCCGGTGCTGACGTGATAAATGCCGCACTGCTTCATCGGCCCGGTCGTGAAACGCAAAATCGCATCTTCGCGTTCCGTACGCACAGGCTGCGATTGACCATCGGGCCCCAGAACGGTCACGTCACTGTCAAATGTGCCTGCTGCCATCACATCCTGAAATGAATCGCCGACGAGTTTCTGTCTGTCTCCTGTGTTGACCGTCAGAGCATAATGCAGAATCTCATGGACCAGCGGCAGAAAGCTGGGCCACAGCGGCCAGATTCCCCATTGTTCATCGACGGCTGTAGTAACCAGAATGCTGCGCCCGCGACCGAATGGCATGTCCACGATCGCCGGGTCGCCGGAATCGAAGGCCAGTGCGACACGTGAATCCTTCGCCGCGGGAATCGACGCCTGCAGATACGCATAAGTTTGGGTGCGTTCCAATCCCGCCTCGGGATTCCCCTGGAAGGGGCGGACAATGGGGTGCTCGAAATCACGCGGATCGAAGCCAAATGCCAGATCGCGAACCTGCGGGTCTCCCACGCGATCCCCCAGACGTGCCGGCAGACATCCGGTCCCCTGCCGAAACAGAACCTCGTTGTACGTATCGACCGACACCTGGTCGCCCAGGCACCAGACCACGCCTCCCCCGCCCTGCAGAAAGGCCTCAATTTCGACCGCTTCACGCGGAGTGAACCGCCGCACGTTGCAAAAGAAAACGCAGTCGTAACCCGATAAATCAAATCCCTGAAATTCACCATCGTTGATAATGGTCGGTTCGATTCGGCCCCGCTCGGCACTGCCTCCCCGGGAGCCGAATCGCCCGGGAGACAACGCCAATTCAAGGTAATCGGTCGCTCGCCCGGCGGTTGACCGGGCGCTGCCTCCATTCACACACAACACGCGAATCTGATCTCTGACCGTGACCGCCAACCAGCGTTCATCATCGAGCGCGAGAGCATCTTTCTGCAGGCGCGCCTGAATTCGATGTTCGCCGCCGGCAGCAAAGGGAACCAGGAAGACCTCCACCGATTCGACCCCGGCCGCCAGATCCAGAGTTCGCTGTTCGACCAATTTGTCGTCGACGAGCAACTCCAATTGCCGACCGGTGACCCGTTCCGTCCCAAAGTTGCGAATGGAGGCGCGCACGGTCGCCGGGCGAACGGTGGTCGCGAAGCCATCGACGATTTCGAGCGATGTGATGGCCACGTTGTCGGCCGAGAATTCCCCCACGTCAATCAGCACGAGTCGGGAACCCGCTTCGATCTGCTTGAGCGCGGGCTTCATCCGGGCCACTTCCGAGTCACCTCCCGGCCCACTGCCCCAACTGGTGCGCTGAAAATCACTGATCACGTACACCACTTTATTCGTGATTTCGGGCGCCAGTTTCAGCAAGTCGGGAACAGCCTGCAGACTGCCGCCCAGATCGGCCGTGCCGTGCGTTACCGACAAGAGGTCCACCTCTTCGATCACATGGGCGGGTTCGTAGGCCAGGTCGGGAATAATCACAGCGGGGGGAAGATTGGCCAGCCGCACCAGATTGAAGACATCTCCCGGCTGTGCCTGCTCGACAATCCGCCGCGCCGTCTGTCGCGCCCGCTCAAATAACGATTCACTCTGCGAGGTGTATCCCATACTGGCCGAACAATCGATCACGAGAATCGTGTGTACGGGCTGTCGGTTATCAAACAGCCCGGCCGGACTGTCAAACCGAATTTGAGCCAGAGCCAGCACGACCAGAATCAAAATCAAGGCCCGCACCGCCAGCAGAATGAGTTGCTCCATCTGCAGTCGACGCGAGTTCTTGCGCATGGCGTCCAGCAAGAACCGCATGGCAGCCCATTCCATCTCGCGGTGCCGCTTGCGGCTCAACAGATGGATAATGATCGGTGCGGATGCCAACCCGATCCACCACAACAACCAGGGTGCACCCCACCCGAAGGCCAGGACACTGTCGACGATCAGGAAATCAGAAGTCACAGGCATCAGCCAGGGTGGTCGGCCCCGGCCGGTTAGCAGTCGCTTCCCAGTCAGGAGCAGAAGTAATGTCGTTCACCGGTATCGTCGCTCATCGTTGCGCGTTCGTCCAGCGATCGATCGGCCCCACCCGTCGTCACGTCAGGCCGCCACGACTTTCGGGAAGCTGCCAAGATCCGTGACCGCCTGGCCGTGGCGACTGTCGGTTGGCCACCCCATCTACGATTTGACGCCCTACAGCCTGCCAGCGTCCAGGCACGGCTGCTGGTGCTGAGATGTTCCCGGGTGAACGGAAAGACGAGGTCCTCCCCCTGCAATCGGCCCGATTCACGATTGGACTTGGTTCACGACGAATCGTTGGCGTAGACTGATGTTGGAATCGAATTCTGTCTCTTCTGCGAACAGGTGCCTTGATGCTGGTGCGGACTCTAATAACATGCATACTGCTGCTCGGCTTGACCGGCCCCGGTTTCTCCCGGTCATACGCCGACGACCGCCAGCCGACGTTCGAAGGCTATTGGAGCCTGGACTCCGTCACCCGCGACGAAGACACACAGGAACTGTCGACAGAACAAATCGTGCTGACCGTGAAGGGTAATTCCCTGATCTATGGAAGCGCTGTCGTCGGAAAGCTCCACATCGGGACGGGGACAAATCCCGTCAGCATCGATCTGACAATGACCGATGCAAAGGGCCCCATCGAGGGCCTTCTGGCCCTTGAAGCCGAGTCCGCCCGGATCTGCTGGCAATGGGAAGAAACGACGGTCAAGGAGCGCCCCGTCGACTTTACGACCAAGGGCCGCCCCGGGCGTCGGTTGTTGACATTGAAGCGTGTGACGGACGTGCCGCCAGGGACAGAACCAGCCGCCCGCGGCTTTGTCGGCCTGGCACTGCGACGCAACGACGACGGCACAATCGCAGTCGCCAACACGCTGGCCGAAAGCCCCGCTCGCAAAGCGGGCATCAAGGCTGATGACGTCCTGCTGAAAGTCGCCGGCGTGCCGGCGACTGATGTCGAGCAGACGGTGGCTCAAATCCGCCGCGCGAAACCCAATTCAGAGTTGCTTCTCGATTTGAACCGCGGTCAACAAGCGCAGACGGTACGCGTGAAAGTGGGCACGTTTCCGTTTCGCCTGTTGATCGACTGACGGTCGAACAAGTCACAAGCGCAATTCACACCTGCCAACTCCGGCAGACGCAATTGCGGTCGAGTTTAGACCGCAATCGGCAGCCGGCGCTGCCATGCAGTCGTTCCAACATGCGATGCCACTCTGCCGTTACGGCAGGTCGATGTCGGCGGGGGGAGCAGTCGGTTTCGGCGTTGATGGTTTGCCAGATTCCCGGGCGGCCATGGCGATCAATTCGAGTTGATACGCTCGAACGGGCGCGACCAGCGTCTTCTCCAACACGCGTCGGCGGGCCGCCCAGAATTCGGGAGCAATGCCTGCCTCACGCGTCAGCGAGTCGAGCACGCTGAACGTTTTCTCGGCGGCGAGCACCGTGCGATCGGCGTCGTTGATCAACTCTTTGGGATCGGTGGGGCGAATCCCCGAGCGGGCTTCCCAGCGCATTTTCAGCGCCTGCAATAATGCGTTACAAACATCCCAGCGCGTCTGCGGGTCGGGTTCACATTCGGGATGATCACACAGCAGATCCAGCCCGGCGATCACGTTGCGGAGCGAAAAATCGCGAGGCGACGAAAAAAACGTGGCATACAGGCGGTGCTTGAGTTCGGCCACGACATCTCGCTCGTCAGACCGCACATACAACTCGGCAGCCTCCTGGTGCACAAAAAACGTAATCAGCGGATCGTATGGCTGGGCCAGTTCGGCCAATCGGGCAATATCCGCACGACTGTGTGAATGAATCGCCTGGCTCAGGGCTTTGAAATAACTGATTCGTCGACGATCTTCCGGGTGGACCTTGCCTTCATCCTGGGTGGCGGAGGTCAACTGAATCGCCGACCGGGGCTTTTCCTTGACCTGATCGCGCAGCGAAGCGCGATAGGCCCAGAACTGATCGGCATATTTCACCATCAATTCGTTCTGCCCCTGCACTTCGGCCAGGCGTCGAACAATGACCGGATCCTTCGCCTCGTCTCCCATCCAGTCCAGAAAACGCTGGGCAACCGGGGTCAGGGCCTCGCGTACCTCGTTGAGCTTGGGAGCCCAGCGCAGCATCTCGCGAGGCAAAGCGAATGACAACACGCCACCGCTGGCGGTGTTCAAGGGTCCGCGCCCTTTCTGGGTCAACACGGCCAGTCCATCGCGATTCACAGCCGCAACGTTTAATAAGACCGTCCAGTCGAAACCCGTTTCGCCCAGCGCCACACGCACATGGGGCAATTCCAAACGACTGGCCAGACCGGGTCGAATCAAACCGGCCGGATCATTGGTGGCACAGAACAGCATTTCTCCCGGAGCCACTTCCACGGCCAGAACATCACTGAACGCAGACCGCAAAGCCAGCGCCACGGCCTGAATCGGAGCGATCCCCAGATCGATATGCTGCAACCGCTGACAGAAAACTCCACCCTGGGAGAGTTTGTTCGCCACGCGACGATAAAACTCGGCCGTCAAGTACGGCTGAGATTGTGCGAGCCCCAGGTTCTCGGGAGAGGAGACCACGACATCGAACTCTCCGGGCACCACCGACACGCCCCAGGCGGGCTCACAAATCGAAAACCGGACACGTTCATCATCCAGCGCGTGCGGTCCAGTCGGTTCGGTCCGCAGTTGCCGCACCACGCCCGCCACACCGGCATCTGCTTCCAGACATTGAATCTCGAGCACGGGAAAAGCAACGGCTGTCGCCAGCGCCTCTCCGCTTCCCAATCCTAGAATCAACACCCGCTCCGGTTGACCGTGCAAAACGCAAGGGACCACAGTCTGCAGTGTTTCGGGTACGTACCGCGGAAAACACCCGGCATCGGTGCTGACCACTCCCCGCGGCAATCCGTTCTCACGAATCTGCATCTGGTGGCCACCAAAGCTCCAGACAGACAGCAGGCCACGCGTTCCGGTCGCCGTGAAAACAGGTCGGCCGTCATCCAGCGCCAGCAACTGCTCTGACTTCAGCCCCGATCGATAACCATACGCCACATTCGAATTAAAAAGCAGTTTGGCGGAACGCACAGGATCAAAACATTGCGAACACGCCGGGGATACGACAACAGCCAACCCGGTCGCCAACAGGCTGACACGCGAAAACCTGCGGCCCCACCACATCTGCCGCGACTGCCAGGCCAGAGGCACGGCGACAGCCAGAGTCATCCACGACAGGCCGATCAGCACTGCCGCCGGCGACCAGTGCGGTAAGGTCCCGACTGTCGCGACGCAGATGCCGGCGACCGCAGCCAGAACTCCCAGCGAGGTACCTGAAGAATTCTCACGATCCGCGGTCCCAGTACCACGGCAACACGCCCCGGCAAAAACAGCGGCCACGCCAACCGGCAGCATCACCAGCGCGGCGATGGCTCCGCGCGCCATGAGCAGCCAGTTCGTGGATGAGACCTCGGCATTCAACCACAATCCCAGATCAACCAACCACGGGAACGCCACGATGCAAGCCACCATCCAGACCGCCAGCGTCAGCACGCTGCCGATCCGGGTTGTCACGTCAGTCTTCCGGCGATTGTTCCAGGCCAGGGCGCAGGCCAATCCCACACAGATCCCGATCGCTTCGGCGCAGTTCAAGTACACCGACGCCGGAGACAATTGCGCCAGCAGTCGATCCAGCGCAACGAATGCCGCGCCGGAAACAAATGCGATCATCAGACCGGCCACGATTCGCGTCCGCGGCGAGGAACCAACACCCGCGGGTGCCGACAAAGCCCGCGACTTTCCCCCAATCGCTTCAATGTTCTCGGCATTCGCGACTGAACCCGTGCGGTACGAATCGACCGCCGAGATCAATAAGCCCAATCCTACGGCAGCAAGGCCGCAGTATGCGGGACCAAACCACTGCCCGAACCCCAGGCACCACACCGCCAGGCCGACCGCGGCCCCCAGAAAGACCAGAGACAGGCGAGACCATCCCCAAGTTAGCGACCGCTGGCTGCATAGAAACTGGCCCGCCAACAAGGCGGGCACGCCCAGGAATGACAATGCCAATCCCGTTGCCACGACCGTATTGCCTAGATCAGAATTCAGCTGGAACAGGCCCGGACGGGAAATCGCCGCATTCAGCAGGTCAATTCCCTGCGGTGCCGCGACCACCCAGACAGCAAGTGCAAAAAACAATACCAGCGATTCCGACAAACCACTGGCCGTGATCCGGGACCAGAATCCGAATCGCCGGATCCCCGCGGCCAAACCAATTCCGCAGGCCGCAAACACCGCCACCGTCACGGGGAGAGACGTCCCCAGCAACGTGGTAAATTGCAAAACCAGGACGGCCAATCCGATTGACCAGGCCGAACCTTGAAGAAAACTGACAGAATTCGGCGATACGAGGGCACGCACTGCCGTTAGACACAATCGACGCAACATGGCTTCCCTGCCGTTCTGGGTCACGTGCCGTGCGGCGACGACTGTGCCGCACTCAGGTCTCAATCAGCAATGGCTTTACGCCTTGCTACGGGACACGCGTTGTAGCCCAATTCCCGCGGGTCGGGCAAGACCATTCTCGGCGCAATCGACCACCGCCAATTGCTCCTGAGATGTTGTCACGACAGGCCTATCCCCAACTTGCCTCTGCCATCCCCCCCCGTGGGTCGGTTGATTTCAACTCCCCGACGGGACACTGCCAGGATGACATCCGGTCGAATCCCCACCCTCGGAACATGCTCCCCGTGCCAAATTGGCAGCAACCGGGAGTATCGCACCAAGTCCGCGCCAACCCCGGCAATCACCAACAAGCCACAAACTATTCAAGCACAACACCTTGCAAC
>JAFEBR010000201.1 GCA_018242565.1 Planctomycetota bacterium
GAATGCTCCGAAGTGGTCGGCGAGAGAGGAAACAGGTCCCAGCGGGATTCACAGTTGACTTACCAAATATCGGGAAATCCAGAACGCGGTCTGACTGCAAACCGTCTGTTCCGGACTCGCTGCCCCGGATGTCCCGGCGGTCGCGCTGGAAATGACATCCCTGCCGATCGGACGGGGGACCAACCTGCCGGGTGTAACGGCGGTGCCCTTGCGGACTGTCGTCAGCCCGTCCCCACAGCCGAGTGCCCGCTAAAGCGATTCCTCTGGCAGGATTGGCAGATCCTATCGGTACGACACCTGTTTTTCGGCAGTCGCCCCCACTCGCCCGCTCTGGCCTCAAGATTCGAGGCGGACTGAATGCAATCGAACCAGACGGGAACGAGGCTGACTCTAGCAGGGCCTGGCATCAACGTTGTCTGATTTGTTGCCTGGGATGCCTGTGGCCGTCTTGTGCAGCGGAGCAGCAGCCAGGGGCGTTCAAGCCATTCGCCGACCAAGCAATTGACACACCCGCAGGCAGTCTTACAATCGTGATTTTCCGAAATTTTCCCATTCCGCTTGAGATTTCCCTGTGCCACAACAAGAAGCCATCCGCAAGGCGGATATTCTGATCGAAGCTCTGTCATGGATTCGGCGATTCCGCAATCGCATTATCGTGATCAAGCTGGGGGGCAGCGCGCTCGAAGATCCCACGACGGTGAGCAATCTGCTCCAGGATCTGATCTTCATGGAAACGGTCGGATTGAAACTCGTGCTGATCCATGGCGGCGGCAAGGCGATCAACGCGGCCATGAAAAAGTCCGCGCTGGTGCCTCGTTTTGTGCAGGGGCGACGGTACACCGACGAGGCCACTTTGGAAATTGTCACGCGCGTACTGGCTGGTGAAATCTGCAATGATCTCGTCGAGCAGATTCGCGAGCGGGGTGGCCAGGCGCTGGGGTTCAGTTTCCTGACGCAAAACATTCTGACCGCCCGCAAGCTGGTGCTGAAGGATGATCAGGGCGAGCCACTCGACCTGGGTTTTGTGGGCGAAGTGGTCGATGTGAACCGCGATGTGCTCCTGGCCGCTTGTCGCAGTGGCGCGATTCCGGTCATTCCGTCGGTCGCGCTCGATGAGCACGGCCAGAAATACAATGTGAATGCCGATACGGCCGCGGCCGCCGTCGCGCGCAGTCTGGATGCCGAAAAGCTGATTTTCCTCAGTGACGTCTCGGGCATTTATCTCGACCGAACCCGCCCCGAGACTCTGGTGTCTAATTTGACAGAACGCCGCTGCCGCGAATTGATCGCAGATGGTACGATCGATGCCGGTATGGTTCCCAAGGTTGAAGCCGCCCTGGATGCCTTGACCGCAGGAGTGAA
>JAFEBR010000202.1 GCA_018242565.1 Planctomycetota bacterium
AGGAACAGAAGCACCTGGAACTGCGTAAGAAACTGCACGAGCAGGAGCAGCAGGTCGCCAAAGTGCGGGACGAAGCCCGCCAGCGATTTTCCGAGACGGCAGTGCCTGTTGTCGAGATGATCAAGCCTGCTGCTCAATTTTCATTTGACGACGCCAAGCCCGCCGGCGATTACCAGGTCGTCCCGGGAAAGTCGGGCCAGGCGATTCAGTTCGGTGGCGACGACGCGTATGTCTGTAAAGGTGCGGGGGCTTTCAATCGCACGTCCGAGTTCAGTTTTGCGATCTGGCTTAAACCGGCCGAGCACAGGCCCCGGCAGGTTATTTTCCATCGATCGGTGGCCGCCGAAGATGCCGCGTTTCGCGGGTACTCACTGGTCCTCGATGAAGGCCATGCCGTCTTTTCGCTGATCCATTTCTGGCCCGGCAATGCGATTCGCGTGCGGACAAAGTCGGTGCTGCCGGTCAACGACTGGACTCACGTGGCCATCACTTATGATGGCACCAGTCGGGCCGCGGGATTGCATATCTACTTCAACGGTCAGTTGGACGTCGTCGAAATCATTCGCGATCGACTGAACCGCGACATCAGCTATCGGCGTGAATGGGGCGATTCCGGGAATGCCGAGTTGGCGCTGGGGGCACGCTTCCGCGATAGTGGTTTCAAGGGTGGATTGGTCGACGATTTTCTCGTGTTCGATCAAGAACTCAGTCCGCTGGAAGTCGCGACGGTGGGGGGCTTTCCCGCTCCCACCTCGGTCGAGGCGCGGTGGGCTCATTATCTGTTACGAGGGGATGCGGCATACAAGCAGGCCCGGGCTGCCGAGCAGGCGCTGCGGGTGGCCGAGAACGATCTGGTCTCGCAGGTCCGGCAGATCATGGTCATGAAAGAGATGCCCGAATCACGTGCCACTCATGTGTTACGGCGTGGCGCGTACGATGCCCCCG
Source organism: Planctomycetota bacterium (assembly GCA_018242565.1). Lineage (GTDB taxonomy): Bacteria > Planctomycetota > Planctomycetia > Planctomycetales > Planctomycetaceae > JACQFH01. The sequence goes on from JAFEBR010000202.1 coordinate 946, forward strand.
GAGACCGGGTGGAACCCGGAACTCCCGACAGCATTCTGCCGTTTCCGGCGGACTGGCCCCGCAATCGTCTGGGGTTAGCACGCTGGTTGACTGATGAACGTAATCCCTTGACGGCCCGAGTCACCGTCAATCGGTTCTGGCAGACGTTTTTCGGTCGCGGATTGGCCGCGACGGTCGAAGATCTGGGTAGCCAGGGGCAATTGCCGACGCATCCCGAACTGCTCGACTGGCTGACCCGCCGCTTCATCGACAGCGGGTGGAACGTGAAAGAACTGTGCCGGCTCATGGTTTTGTCGGCGACGTATCGGCAATCAACCGTACCCCACGATCGCCAACTGTATGTGGAGGATCCCGAGAACCGGCTGCTGGGCCGCGGACCCCGGTATCGACTGTCGGCTGAACAGATTCGCGACAACGCGCTGGTCGTGAGCGGCCTGTTAGTGCGGAAAATCGGGGGCCCCAGCGTCATGCCGTACCAGCCCGCCGGGTTATGGGAAGAATCGGGCACGGGTAAATCGTACTCTCAGTCACATGGCGAAGGGTTGTACCGTCGCAGTCTCTACACCTTTTGGCGGCGAACGTCGCCTCCTCCCAGCATGACGACGTTCGATGCCGTGAGCCGTGAAGTGTGCGTGGCACGCCGCGAACGGACAAGCACGCCCTTGCAGGCGCTGGTGCTGCTCAATGATCCGCAGTTTGTGGAAGCGGCCCGCGTACTGGCTGAGAAGCTGGTCAAGCAACCGGGGTCCACGGTTCCCAGTCGTCTGGCGACGGCATTCCGGTTGTGTACCAGCCGGCAGCCGACATCGGCTGAAGGAGAAATCCTCGCGAAGTTGTATGCGGAACAGCAGGCCCGTTTTGCAGCAGCTCCTGCAGATGCCCAGGCGCTGCTGGCCGTGGGGGAATCGCCGCGGGATGACAAGCTCGACCCCGTCGAACTGGCGGCGACGGCCGTCGTGGTGCGGGCGCTATTCAATTTCGAAGAGTGTATTACGAAGCGTTGACAGGTCGATGGTGTTCCACTGTTCTGGAATCTGGTACCGGCCCTCGCTGACAAGGCAGTTTCTGAAATGAATCCTCAATCAAATCCGTTGAATCAACCGCTTCTTGCGAGCGTCTCGCGGCGGCATTTTCTGCAGCATTGCGGAATGGGCCTGGGGGGCATTGCTCTGGCTGACCTGCTCGCGGCCGATCAGCAGGCGACCGCGGCCAGCACGCCGGGTGTTCTGCCGAGTACACACCACGTGGCCAAGGCCAAGCGGGTGATTTACTTGTTTCAAAGCGGCGGTCCGTCGCAGTTAGAAACGTTTGACTACAAGCCGTTGCTGAATGAAAAGCAGGGACAGCAACTCCCCGATTCGGTGCGGATGGGGCAGCGGTTGACGGGCATGTCCGGAAATCAGGCATCGCTGCCGCTGGCCGGTTCGATTTTCAAGTTCCAGCAGCATGGTGCCGCCGGAGCATGGCTGTCGGAACTGCTGCCAAATACCGCCCGTGTCGTGGATGATCTGTGCATCGTCCGTTCGATGTACACGGAAGCGATCAACCACGACCCGGCGATCACCTTTCTGCAGACGGGCTCGCAGATCTCAGGGCGTCCCAGCATCGGGGCCTGGCTGAACTATGGTCTGGGCAGCGACAACGAGAACCTGCCTGCGTTTGTGGTGCTGATCACCAAGTCGAAGGGCGATCAACCGTTATACTCCCGTTTATGGGGGACCGGGTTCCTGCCGACGACGTACCAGGGCGTGCAGTTCCGGTCTGGAAAAGACCCCGTGCTGTATTTGAATAATCCGCCAGGCGAATCGATGGATGGACGCCGCAACCTGCTCGATCGGCTCAACGAGTTGCATCAACTCGAAGGGCAGGTCACCGGCGACGCCGAACTGGCAGCGCGGATCTCGCAATATGAAATGGCCTTCCGCATGCAGAGCAGCGTGCCGGAAGTGACCGACGTCTCAACAGAACCGCAACACATTTTCGAGCTCTATGGTCCCGATGCCAAAACGCCGGGAACGTTTGCCGCGAACTGCCTGCTCGCACGGCGTTTAGCCGAGCGGGGGGTGAAATTCATTCAACTCTACCATCAAGGGTGGGATCAGCACGGCGGCTTGCCCAACGGAATCCGCACACAATGTCGCGAGACCGATCAGCCCGCCGCGGCCCTGCTCACCGATTTGAAGCAGCGCGGGTTGCTCGATGAAACCCTGGTCGTCTGGGGCGGAGAATTCGGTCGCACGAATTATTCACAGGGTAAACTGACCGCGACCGACTATGGACGCGATCATCATCCGCGCTGTTTCAGTATGTGGCTGGCCGGTGGTGGCATTCGGCGGGGCACGGTCTACGGCGAAACGTGTCCGTTCGGCTACAACATTGTGCAGGATGGCATGCACGTGCATGACTTGCATGCCACGATGCTGCATCTGTTGGGCATCGACCACGAACGGCTCACGTTCCGCTTCCAGGGACGAGACTACCGTCTGACCGATGTGCACGGGCGTGTCGTCAAAGAGGTCGTGGCGTGAGCGTGGCGTCGTGGAAACCGGGTTCCACCGAACTCGAATCACTGCTCGAAGAAGACCTCGACAGCCCGCGTTTGCGGGAACTGCTGGAGCCCGTCGGATTTGCCAATCTCGATCGGGCGGTCGAAAGCCTTGAGCGCATGGCCGGCACAGGCGAGAGTCGCCGGTTGCTCGCCGGGTTCCTGATGAACCTGCTGTTGATGCTCGGGGAAACGGCGCAGCCCGACCATGCCCTGCTGAATTTCGAACGGTTCGCACAGAGCGTGCCCGACCGGGCTGCTTTGTTTCGCGATCTGAAACAGAATCCGCGAACCGTCGAGATCCTGCTGCGGTTGTTTGTGGGCAGCCAATTTCTGACCGAGATTCTGCTGTCGAGCCCCAGTCACCTCGATCGTCTGGCCCAGCATAAGCAACTCGCCGAGCTCAAGAGTGTGCAGCAACTGCGTGCCGAGGCCGAAGCAGCGATGCGCGAATGCGACACTCCAGACGCACAGTTGAATGCGGTCCGCCGGTTTCAGCGGTGGGAGTTGCTGCGGATCGGCATCTGCGATTTCGTCGGTCTGTTCGATTTTCGCCGGGTGACCGTGCAACTGTCGTTGCTGGCCGACGCGCTGGTCCAGACTTGCGTGCAACACGCATATGCCCAGTCCGATATTTCTCCGCAGGGCTTTGCCGTGATCGCGCTGGGCAAGCTGGGAGGCGAAGAACTCAACTACAGTTCCGATATCGACCTCTTGTTTCTGGCTGATGCGAATTCCCAGGCCCACTGGCGGATCGGTCAGCGGATCATCAAGGCGCTGACCACGATGTCGGAAACGGGCTTCATGTACCGCGTCGATATGCGGCTGCGGCCGTGGGGCAGTTCGGGGGAACTCGTGTCGTCGGTCGACAGCTACCTCGAGTATCTGGCCACTCATGCCAAGCTCTGGGAAAAACAGGCGCTGCTCAAGGCACGAGTCATCGCCGGCGACATGCCGCTGGGCGTCGGGTTTCTCAAACGGGCCGAGAAATTCCTGTTCAACCTGCCGTCGGACCTGGTACGCGAGAGTGTTCGCGGCATGAAGCAGAAGATCGAAGCCGGCCTGGCGAAATCGGGAAAGACCTGGGGCGAAGTCAAACTCGGGCAGGGGTCGATTCGCGATATCGAGTTTGTGGCCCAGTACCTGCAATTGATTCACGGCGGCAAGTCGCGCGACGTCCGCACGTTCAACACGCTCGATGCGCTGGTGCGACTGGCCGATTGTGGGTTTCTGCATGCCGACGAATATCGTGTGCTCACCGACGGGTACTTGTTTCTGCGGACGATCGAGCACTCGTTGCAATTGATGCACAAC
>JAFEBR010000203.1 GCA_018242565.1 Planctomycetota bacterium
ACGCTTCGACGTGCCGGTTGCCGGGCAAACCGCATCACTCGGGGCCAAGGTGACTGGCCAAGTCTTGCCTTGTACGACTCTTGTCCCGGCGCGCCGGGACGACCTTTCTGCAGCTTTTTCCGACGCACGAGTGTCCCCCAGTTCGGGGCCGTCATTCAGGATCTCAGGTGATCAATACGTGAAGGTCACCAACCCGAGGTGGTTCTGTTTTGCTTCGTCCAATAGATTCACGTACTCATGGCGCGCGGGGGTAAAGTCATCTCCACTTTCGATTTCACCCAGATGGCTGAATTTCACGAATTCCTCGGCGACTTGTTCCGCCGTGAGATAGCCGATTTCAGGAAAATCGTCTGGCGGTGGCGTCGGCAACGGGGGGCCGGAAGTCAACAACTTCGTGTCGATCTCCAGTTCCGAAACAAACACCAGTTCTTCTGTTGGGATCTCGATTCCCAAATGACGGCACAGCAGTTCCGTCGCGTATCCATATTGGAAACCCGATCCGGCAACCGGGTGGAGTTGCCCCGTAACAATCTGCTCGAGCGCTTCGCGCAAAGACGGCTGCCCCGGGGCCAAGTCTTCTTTAAACCATCGATCGTTACTGACGAATTCCGCCGCCTGTTCCGACATGATCGACTTCAATAGGCTTTGGTCTTGCGAACCGAATACAGCCTGAAGCTGCCCAAGATCGACTGCAAACGCCGCCAATGTGTAACTCATTTCGGTTAAGTCCTGCAATCATTTCGGCTTAGCAGCCAGGTCATTTGGCCATGGTTGCCGGCCTTTACGATTCCCACGGGATATCTACGGTCATCGTCTTTCGGCACAATTCGATCACTCTGGGAATGTACGGATCGTCGGTAACGGGAGAGATATTCTCCGGTACCCGAGCTAGGGGCGTCTGCATTATCGGGAGGTCGATTAGCGGCGGAAACGAAAGGCCTTCTCGGCTGCGAATGGTCTTCAGAGCCAGAATTTCAGCGGGAAATACGTCATAAGGGTGCAAGAATAACGATTCACTTCCATCGCAGTTTGCGCCGTGGTACTGAACAATGGCGTTGACTGCTGACTCAAATTCTGAATCATCATTCCATGCCTGATCGATTCGGTCGTAGGGATCGGCCAGATTCTTCGCGAATTCAGCCCGTTCGTCCGGCAACCGTTCGAGGATGGCAATAAGGTACAGCATAAAAAGATCACAAGGATTATCGGACCAACAATCGGCGGCTACGAGAGAGTCCTGAGCTGTGTAACTCCGGATTACGCGACGGCCGCAAACTTTGGCGATCAGCCATTCTCCAAGCGCAATGGCTGCCATGAGCGTAAACAGTTCGGCATTCAGGTTGGCACTGTGCCACCGTGCGATTCGGAGTCTCCCACGCTTTGCGTCGTCTGGACTTTCCGCGGCCAACTGATCAAAGCGATCCAAGTAGATTTTGGTCTGCGCAGCACAGTATCGCACCCCGAGGTGGAGTCGGCTCCAGTTCGCAGCATCATTGCTTCCGCAGAGAATTGCACGGGTTGCAACGTGGAATTCCCAAACAGCCAAATGGTAATCAAGAACTCCGGCATAGACCTGTGGCGAGCAATCGGCGGCGAGCTTCTTGTCAACAAACGCGGCAACATTAGAAAAGCTGTGCGAGTTCAAATACTTTTCAATTTCGCGTATCCGCTTTTTCAAATCCCACGATCTGTTTTTTACCAAGATGTTTCGCTCCTGACGGACTTAATTATGGTGATTTCAGCCACGGCTTAAGGGATCTTTTAATGTCATCTGCTGAATTAAATAATAAGGGCATTATAAGACAGCGAACGGGTCTTCCATTATCTAATAGTGCGTCTCTAAGCGAGTCGGCAGCGGCTTTGCGTTTGATCCAATACGGGGACACAAGTTGTCATTCAAGATACCCGAAAAATTGCCGCGCTTGAAGCTCTGCGTTGATCGGTCGCACAGATCGGTTCGCCGATTTTCGGGTCTGTGTGGCGTAATTCTGCGCGGATTCCGCGCGACTTCAGCGGACATCCTGCGGGGCGGGGCGGGGCGCAATTCAAGCGGGGTCGGGTTCGGGGAATCTGTGGCTCTCAGGCCGTCGGCAATCTTCAAGCGGACTATGCTGGACCACACCGCTACGAGGTGGGGGCCTGACGCAATTCGACCTCTCGATACAACGGCCGGGTAGCCGACGGGACGTTGTAGCGGTGCTGATTTACCCGGCGCGTGGTGCCGTCGATCGTCGTCGGGGCACCGGCGACCACGAAAAACCGTCGGCCAAAGTGAGCCACCAGATCACACCAGCCTTTTTGATCGAGTTGCAACCGTTCGAGAATCGGCTCGAACGTATCTGGAATCCGGCCGTTCACTCTGATCGTCGTCGAAAGGTCGTCTGCCACACGGGTGCCAACCAAAAAGACCGTGCGAGGGTGCGGCCTCGCACGGTCTTCACAGCGACCACGCGGATCAGGCGTGATCGGTCGATTCGGTCTATCGGTAATGTATGCCGTGCGCCGACGAGCCGTACGCTGTTTTCGAGGAATCGATCCACGTTGACATCGCTCGTCGAGCCGGGAAGAATACCAGCCGCTCACATTTCTGGCGCACGTCGATCGGCCTTCTGCCGAAACCAATGCGTGTGCATCGCCCAGAGTCTATTGTGAATTCCATCGGGAGCCCATCATGTCTCGAGCCGCGTCAGGAATTATCGGCTGTGGTTTGGTCTTAGTCCTGGGCGTGTGTGGCTGTTCCCAGCAGGGGGCGAATTCCAGTGCACCATCCGCTGCGACAACCGAATCGGCTGTTCGTTTCCAGCCCAACAATCTCAAGTCCGTTCGTTTTACCGATCGTCGGGCGGACGAACCGCTGACGGATCCGGGGGCGACCGTATTTGTGGCCGCCTTTCCCAATGATTGTCCGGATCAAGGACGCTTACAACACGAATTACTAAGACAGGCGCTGCTGGTGGCGGCCCGCGATCACATGGGACTGGCAACCTGTGATGATTCGTTACACGACGTACGCGGCGCGAAGGACCGGCCGGCGCGGCTGGGGATCCTATATAACACGCGGCCGAAGACGATGTTCGTGTCCGTATTTCGGGAAACCCAGGCCGAACCGGACATCGTGTGGGAAGGAGGCCAGACCCAGGCCAGCGAAATGTCTCTGGAAGACGTGGTGACGCACGCGGAAAAAATGTCGCGTGGCGAGCTTGTCCAGGCCTTGGAAAAGGCCGGTTACCAGGCGCAGTCGGCTGGTCGACCTCCCCAGTCGACGGCAACTGTCCCCGAATCGGTCGCCCGGTTGCTGG
>JAFEBR010000204.1 GCA_018242565.1 Planctomycetota bacterium
AAGAGATCCGCCAGATCCATGAAACGGGTCGCCCGATTCTCGTGGGCACAGTCTCGATCGAAAAATCGGAACTGCTCAGCGAAATGCTGGGGCGCTACGGCATCAAGCACGAAGTCTTGAACGCCAAGCACCATGACCGGGAAGCCGACATCATTGCCCAGGCCGGGCGTCTGAAAGCCGTGACCATCGCCACCAACATGGCCGGTCGCGGTACCGACATCATCCTGGGGGGGAACCCCGATCAGGCGGCGTGGGAACAGCTCAAGCACAAATACGTTTCGCGTCTGGAAATCCCCAAATCGGAATGGGACGCGTTGACCAAGCAGATTGCCGATGCCGAAGGGATGGTCGCTGAAGGACGCCAGGTCGCCGAACTGGGTGGCCTGCACGTGATCGGCACCGAACGCCATGAAGCCCGCCGTATCGACCTGCAGTTGCGCGGTCGTTCGGGTCGGCAGGGGGATCCCGGTTCGAGCCGGTTCTTCCTGTCTCTGGAAGACGACCTGATGCGGATCTTCGCCGGTGACTGGGTGCGCAACATTCTGACCCGCCTGGGCATGCAGGAAGGCGAAGCAATCGAAAGCGGCCTCGTCAGCCGGCAGATCGAAAAGGCCCAGCGACGCGTCGAAGAACGGCATTTCGAACAGCGAAAGAGCCTGCTGGAATATGACGAAGTCATGGACCAGCAGCGAAAGCGGGTCTACACGTTCCGCCAGAACATTCTCGACAACGGCGACTGTCGGCAGGTCATTCTCGACATGCTGGAGAAGCAGGTCCAGGAAGCCACCCAGGACGTTCTGGGGCCGAATTACGGGCGCGAGACCTGTGCGAAATGGGCTGGCCAGGTGGCCGGAATCGAAATCGAAGGCCGCGACATCGCCGATGGCGAAGCCGAACTCGTCATTCAGCAACTGCGTGACGAAGCCCAGAACCAGGCCGACGAACAGATCCGCGACAAAATCGACGAGGATCTGCCCGAAGACGCCGAAGATCAGCGGGAATGGAACTGGCAGTCGCTGTCGAAATGGGCGAACAGCCACTGGGGACTCAACACCAACGACCGCGAACTGCGCAAACTCGAACGCAACGAAGTGGGCACGTACCTGCTGGAACGGGCCCGGGAAGCGATCGATCGCGCCGACTTCTCGGCGGTCAAGGAATTCCTGGCTCCGGATTTCGGACGCCGCTCGCTCTCGAACTGGCTGAAGAACCAGTTCACGCTCGACCTGCCCGCCGAACGCTTCGCCGACCTGACGCCCGACGCGGCCGCTAACCTGATCGTCAGCGAACTGAAGAAACTCTACGACCGCAAGGAAGTCGAATTCCCGGTCGCCGTCGGATTGTCGCGATTCCTCGCCGAGCAGACCGGAGGCGAAAAATACGACCGCGAAGGCCTGGTCCGCTGGGCCAACGGCCGCTTCCAGACCCGGCTGGATCTGGAAGCATTCCGCGGCAAAGCCCGTGGTGAAATCCAGGCGATTTTGACGCAGTGCAGCGAAGGCTTTTCGCGCAACGGAGATTCACTCGCCAAGGTCGAACAATTCCTCGATCGCGCTTACGGCCAGCGCAACGGCGAAGGGGGCAGTGCCCTGCTGCGGCAGACCGAACCGGTCGCCGAGATTGTCGAGTGGGCGCACACCGAACTGAATGCCGACATAGACGCCGACGACCTGCTCCCCCTGGCCCGCGACGAAGCCCGCCAGTTGCTCGTGGAAGCGGTCGACACCCGGTATCGCCCTGAGTTGCGTGAAGCCGAGCGATCGCTGGTGCTGCACTTCCTGGATGAAGCCTGGAAGCAGCACCTCTATTACATGGACCACCTGCGACAGGGGATCGGCCTGGTCGGATACGCCCAGAAAGACCCGAAGGTTGAATACAAACGCGAAGGGATGAAAGCGTTTGAAATGATGTGGAGCGCCATTGGCCGCAATATCACCAGCACGATCTTCCGACTGGAAGATGACCCGGGATTCGTAGGCTCGCTGTGGCGGATCACGTCAACGACCCACGCGGCTCCCGTCGAAGATTATCCGGAAGCAGCGGCGGCCACAGAATCTGAAAGCGGTGGCGGCGGCGGTGGCGGTAATCCCCCGGCGGAAAAAGCGGTCGATCCGATTCGCAATCGGGGTGACCGGGTGGGCCGCAACGATCCCTGCCCCTGTGGAAGCGGCAAGAAGTTCAAGAACTGTCACATGAAGAAGTGAGTACGACAGGGCGCTGCGGCCGGAGGCCGCAGCGAGCGCGGCAGCGGCTGCCACTGTGAAGCGTGCTTTAGGATTGCTGGCGCAAGAACAGGAAGGGATTCCCGTGTTAGCCTGGCTGCTCAACTCGATTTACGTCGCGCTGCTGCTGGTGTATGTGCCCTTTCGCTGGGTGGTCCGCCGTAAAGGGATTGCCGGCTGGAAGCAGAAATTCCTAGGCCAGGTTCCGCTGCGATCGGGCGCCCGTCCGTGCCTGTGGCTGCACGCTGTCAGCGTGGGCGAAGTCGTGCAGTTGCAGTCGATTCTCAGAGACCTGTCGAGCCGACATCCCGAGCTGGAAGTGGTCATTTCGACCACGACCCCCACCGGGTATGACGTCGCCCGCCAGCGCTATGCGCAACACTCCGTCTTCTATTTTCCATTCGACTTCAGTTGGGCGGTCAACGCGGCGCTGTCGCGGATCAACCCGACGGCCATTGCGCTGGTCGAACTGGAACTCTGGCCCAATTTCGTACTCGCCGCGGCGAAACGCGAGATTCCCCTGGCGCTCATTAATGGCCGCATCACCGAGCGCAGCTTCCGCGGTTATTCGCGGATCCGTCCGCTGATGCGGACCCTGCTGCGGAAACTGTCGGTGGTCGCGGTCCAGAGCGAACTCTACGCGACACGACTGATCAACCTGGGAGCCGACCCGGCGCAGATGCACATCACCGGGTCAATCAAATTTGATGGCGTCGAAACGCAGCGAAGTCACCCACGGACCGCGGCCCTGCGCGAGTATTTCGGGCTGCGCGACGACGAGGTCGTGTTCATCGCCGGCAGCACCCAGGACCCTGAAGAACGCTACGCGCTCGAAAGTTATCAGACGCTGCGGGCCCGCGACCCGCGACTCCGGCTGATTCTGGTGCCCCGGCACAAAGAACGTTTCGACGAAGTGGCCCGACTCGTTACCGGCGAATTTCGACTGCCGCTCGTTCGCCGCAGCGGACAGGCCGGCGCAGACACCACCCGTTCGACACCGCCCGACACGCCCCCCGTGCTGCTGCTGGACACGCTGGGCGAACTGTCGTACTGCTGGGGATTGGCCGACATCGCATTTGTGGGTGGCAGCCTGACCCAGCGGGGAGGGCAGAACATGATCGAGCCGGCCGGCTTCGGAGCCGCCGTGCTGTTCGGCCCCAACACCTGGAACTTCAAAGACGTCGTGGAACTGCTGCTGACCCACGACGCGGCACGTGTTGTGCATTCGGGGGCCGAATTGACCTTCCGACTCGCGGAACTGCTGGCCGACGCTGACGGGGCCCGGCAACTCGGGCACCGCGCCCGTGACCTGGTGACCGCACAAGCGGGAGCCACGGGGCGCACGGTTGAACTCCTGGCGGGATTGCTGCCTGAACCGCCACGCTGGCAAAACCACGCCGCCTGACGCAGTCGCGAGCCTTCCGGACACGCATATCCCAATTGGAAACGATGCGTTTGATGGTCTTCTGCGCGCCTGACACCCCTGGCGACAGGCGACATCAGACAGATACAGACATATTGACCGAATTGACGGCCCGGCGTAGGATTCGCCCGCGTGGCCTGCCCAAGGGGGATACTTGTGCGACCAACCTGGTCGAAGGCGTGCTGTTTATGAATCGCAAATGGGCTGCCCTGGGTTGCGCTGCACTTGTTTTGCTCGTCATCGGCGGCGGAATGTACGCGCTGGAATACCAGCCGGCCTTCTACGCCCAGACGCTGGCGGACATTCGCTCCATCGAATCGCGCCGCGAACAAGCCACGGCGTTTGAGCAGACGGCACTCGACCTGTTCAACGAAATTCGTTTCGAAGAACAATGGTCGCACGAATTCACCGACGAATCGATCAACGACTGGCTCTCCCAGAATCTGATGGTGCGGTTCAATGAATTGCTCCCTCCCGAGATCTCGGCACCGCGTGTCCGATTCGAACAAGATCGGGTGCTGCTGGGATTCCAGATCCGCCGGGGGATGTGGCGCGGCGTCGTCAGCAGCCGCATCCATGCCTGGGTGTCTGGCCCCAACCAACTCGCGCTCGATATCGAAACCGCCGAGTTGGGAATGATTCCGGTTCCCGTCGACGAATTCCTGGCCGGTCTGGTGCAGAAGCTGAAGGCCGCCGGCTGGACCCTGGAATGGAAACACAATGGCGCGCGCGATGTCCTCGTGGTGACGATCAACTCCGGTGACGGGTCGGATTCTGAGAATCGTGCCGCGCTGGAATCCATGGAAATCAATCCGGGCGTGCTCCGCATTTCCGGCCGGCGGACTTCCCAGACTGAACCGCTGTCGGATGCCACCACCGATGCGAAAGCGGGCTAACGACCGCACCCTGCACGGCAATTGGGCCTTTCAGGCCAATGACTGCGACTGACCGCCGTGATCGTGTCACTTGGGTGGCAGTCGCCTGCTTCCCGTCACGCGGCTGGGTGCCAATATCTTTCTGCAACTTTGCGCCGCCCACGCATCGTCAGACAACCGGACTTTTCGTCTGGTCGACGCCATTCTCAGGTGATCAAATCCTGTTAGACTGATCTGTGGACAGACCGGCGGCGCGGGCCGCGTTTCGACGCTGCTCAGCCTGACGCCGAGTGCTGGCCTGGGACTCACGTGCTCCGTGGCGCGGGGACCTGCGGAGCGGTCACGACAGGAAGGAAAAGACACCATGATTCGCGGTCTGGGAATTCTGGCAATTCTGGGGCTGGCCTGGCCAGCCCTCGCGGATGAACAGCATTTTGAGTCAAAGTTTCGCCCCCTGCTGATCGAACGCTGCCATAAATGCCATGCCGGGAAGGCAATGAAAGGGGGCCTGCGACTTGATTCGCGCGAGGCCCTCTTGAAAGGGGGCGACACGGGCCCTGCGATTCTTTCAGGCAAGCCTGACGAGAGCCTGCTGATTCAAGCCGTCCGGCATGAAAACGGGCTCGAAATGCCGCCCGATGGGAAGTTGACAGCCGCCCAGATCGACGCCTTGGCGCAATGGGTCCGCGACGGCGCCATCTGGCCGGGAACGACCGTCGCCGCAGCAACGGAATCCAACCCCGGCGAAGTCCTCACGACACCACGCCTGCCCAACAGCGGCCCGCTCGCCGGCGCTTTGCAACTGTGGCTGCGCGCCGACACCTTCCAAATGGCCGATGGTCAGAGCGTGCCGGTCTGGCCCGATCAGAGCGGGCGCGGTCGAGACCTCACGGCGACCAAGGGGGTCCGGGAGGGAGGTGTCGGTGGTCCGGGCACGTTCATCAGGCACAGCACGCTGGTCGGCCGGCCCGCCGTTCGCTTTTCGTCTGGAACGGGCCAGAATCCTGGATCGGTTTCCGCTGACCCCACCGGTCTGGCCGCGTCGCCGGGCAATCCGGTCGACATTCGAGGCGATGCCGCCCTGACGATGACCATCGTGATGAATCTGTCGCAGTTTGCGGGCCAGCATTCGCACACGACCGTGTTCTGCGTGGGCAACCCGGCCCATGGAGGCGACCCGGGTAAACCCCTGGCCGCGCTGATCGAGATTGACCAGCCTCAGCAGTTCTCGCTCGACTTTGCCGGCGGTTGGGGACACGACGCCATCCTGGCACCCGGTTCATTTCAACCGTACTTCAGCAAGCCGGTGATCGTCACGATCACAAAGACTCCGGGCCCCATCAAGGACACAACCCGGTTTTATCTCAACGGAAAACTCGCCGGCCCGCTTCCCGAGCATCCCGTCACCGGACGAGACACCATCCCCGACATCCAGCATCGTGCCGACGTGGGCGTGTTTCTTGGCAAGGCACTGGGATTCTGCGGCGCGATTCAGGGAGATATCGGCGAAGTCCTGCTGTACAACACGGCCTTAAGCGATGCCGACCGGCTGGGCGTTGAAATGTACCTGGGGGAAAAGTTCGGTCTGTGGATCGACGAAGAGCGGACCGTCGCCAGGCCGGCGACTTTCAATGACGCCGAGAAGCAGCACTGGGCTTATCAACCGATCCGCGAGGTGCCACCCCCAGAAGTGCCGAACGAAGCCTGGATTCGCACGCCACTCGATCGGTTCACGCTGGCCGCGTGGGAAAAACATCGGCTCGCACCGGCTGGCGACGTGGACCAGCGGACCTGGCTCAGGCGGGTCAGCTATGACCTGATCGGGCTGCCACCCACACCGGCGGAAGTCGACACGTTTCTCGCCGACAAGTCGCCGCAGGCATACGAGACGGTCGTCACTCGTCTGCTCGATTCACCACATTATGGCGAACGCTGGGGACGGCACTGGCTGGACCTGGTCCGTTATGCTGAGTCGACGGCCAACGACGCCAATGCCGTCATGCGATATGCCTGGCGTTACCGCAATTACGTCATCGACGCCTTCAACAGCAATCTGCCCTATGATCAATTCCTGATCGAACAACTCGCGGGCGATCTGCTGCCGACGACCGATTCGGTCGCCGTCAACACACGGCGGACGATCGCCACGGGCTACCTGATGATTGGCCCCAAGGCGCTCGCCGAGACGGACAAGGAACAGTCGCGACTGGACATTGTCGATGACCAGATCGACGTGACGGGTCGGGCCATGCTCGGCTTGACGCTGGCCTGCGCCCGCTGCCATGACCACAAATTCGATGCGGTGCGGGCCACCGACTATTACGCGCTGGCCGGCATCTTCCGCAGCACCGAACCGTTTCAGAACGAAGCCCGCAACGCCACGATGTGGTGGGAGTTCACGGTTCCACAGGGTGCGGGCGCCGAACCCTTGATGGTGATGGCCCCCAAAGAGACTCTATCGCGAAACTTGCGCGTGCACCTGCGCGGCAATCGCTTCACGCTCGGCAAGATCGTACCTCGCGGCGGACTCGGGATTGTCGCCGCCGTGGCGACGGGGTCCGATCAGAGCCCCTCGGCAATTGTCGACCCGCACCAGATGAGCAGCGGACGACTCGAACTGGCCCGCTGGATCGCCAGTCCCAAGAATCCGCTGACAGCACGCGTCCTGGTGAACCGAGTCTGGCAATTGCACTTTGGGAAAGGAATCGTTGGCACACCCGACAACCTGGGCACTCGTGGCGAACCTCCCGCCGACCCCGCATTGCTCGACTGGCTGGCGAGTCAGTTCCTAAAGAGCGGTTGGAATGTCAAACAATTACACCGGCAGATCGTGTTGTCGCATACCTATCGTCTGCAGAACGCCGAGTCGGATCGTCAGGGATCAGTGGCCGAACCAACCTCCGCCGGCGGATCGTCCCGCGATGTGACGGATCTATCGGCCTATCGTTTCCATCGTCGGCGACTGTCAGCCGAGGAACTTCGCGATGCAATGCTGCTCACCAGCGGCCAACTGGACCCGACCCCGGGGAGTTCCGAAAGTGGCGAGTTTCTGTTTGGGAAGGCCGAAGACATCAACTCGCTCATTCGTCCGAACCGTGTGGGAGCCGACGACGAGTTTTACACGACGTTCCGCAAGCGCTCAGTCTACCTGCCGATCGTCCGGAACATGCTACCCGATGTGCTGGCTTTGTTTGACGCCGCCGATCCGAACGGAGTCACGGCGATCCGCAATGAAACCACTGTGGCATCACAGGGATTGTTTCTGCTCAATCATCCCTTCGTCCGGCAGCAGGCGCGGGCGTTCGCCGAGCGCTTGAGCAGAGACTCTCAACTGACCCCTGAGCAGAGAATCGAACTGGCGCATCGCCTGGCCTACGGCCGATCGGCCACGCCCGTTGAAGTCGAAGAGACAAACCTGTTTCTGAAAGCGTTTGTCGAATCACCGGCCTTTGGTGAAAAGCCATTCGCCGAGCGCCAGGCAGCCGCCTGGCAGGCATTCTGCCAATCCCTTTTGTGCAGCAACGAATTTCTGTATGTCAACTAAGTCGTGGCTCGCTCCGTCGATCCAGCGCGGGATTGCGGGTGAAACGGCAAATCAATCATTCTGATGGTTGAAACATTTGTCGATCAAACGGAAAACGGAAAACAACAGACTAAGCACGTTGGATCGCGGAGCGATCCACGACTTTGAAAGCTCAAAAATGATGACTGGGTTTACGCGACGACAGGTTTTGCAGCAATCGGCCCTGGGGTTTGGCAGCCTGGCAGTGGCAGGACTCATGGCGGGGCCAGCCCGGGGGGCGGTATCCGGGCCGCTGGCCCCCAAACAATCGCATTTTCCCGCCACGGCGAAACGGGTCGTGTTTCTGTTCATGCACGGCGGTGTGTCGCACGTCGATTCGTTCGATCCCAAGCCGAAACTGACGGAAATGAACGGTCAGCCGTTGCCGTTTGCCAAACCGAAGTTTGAATTCGCCCCGACCGGCAACCTGCTCGCCTCTCCCTGGAAGTTCCAAAAATATGGTCAGAGCGGCATTGAGGTCAGTGATCTGTTCCCGCACATCGGGCAATGCATCGACGAGATCGCCGTGATCCGTTCGATGAATGGTGGTGATTTCGTGTCCCACGGACCGGCCTTGCTCAATATCAACACCGGCAGCGGGGTCTTCGCCCGCCCGTGCCTGGGTGCCTGGACTCTGTATGGCCTGGGGAGCGAAAACCAGAATCTGCCAGGGTTCATCAGCCTGAGTCCTTCGCTCTATCATGGCGGTGCCCAGAACTACGGATCGGCTTTCCTGCCAGCGACGTTTCAGGGAACGCGACTGGGAGATGGCAGCACACATTTCAAAGAGGCACGACTGTCGAGCCTGTCCCCTGGCCAGGCTCCCGAACTGCAACGCTTGCAACTGGACCTGCTCAAACGCCGCAACGAACGGCACCTGGCCAGTCAGGGTAGCGATTCGGCACTGGAAGCCCGCATCGATTCGTTTGAAATGGCGTTCCGCATGCAGGCCGAAGCTCCGGAAGTGATGGACATCAGCCGTGAATCGGCGGCGACACAGTCGGCGTATGGGATTGGGGTCGAACCGACCGACGAGTTCGGACGGCAATGCCTGTTTGCCCGCCGTTGCCTGGAAGCCGGTGTTCGTTTCGTACAGGTCAATTTCAGTTATCCGCGGAACTACTGGGATGCACATGGCGATCTGCGAAACAACCACACCAGCAACGCGGCCAAGGTCGACTTGCCAATTGCGGCCCTGTTGAAAGACCTGAAAGCACGCGGCCTGCTGCGCGATACGCTGGTCGTCTTTGGAACGGAATTCGGTCGCACACCCGCCGCCCAGGGCAACGACGGCCGTGACCACCATCCGCATGCCTTCAGCGTCTGGATGGCTGGTGGTGGAATCCGTGGCGGCGTGACATACGGCCAGACCGATGAATTTGGTTATTACGTCGCCGAGAACAAGGTCACGATGCCCGACTTCCACGCGACCATCCTGCACCTGTTGGGTCTCGATCACGAAAAGTTAACGTTCCGCCACGCCGGCCGCGACTACCGCCTGACCGATGTGCATGGCCATGTTGTGAAAGACATCGTGGCGTAGCTCGATTGTGGCACGCGGTGAAACAATCGGTCGCGTCGAGACGAAATGTACGGGGCTGTGTGACCTGCATACGCAAGGGATCGTGTTGTATTTGGCGACAGGTTTTGTCTGCGAACGCCGTTACAGTCACGCTTTGCGACCCGGCGGCTCCGGTTTGATCCGCCCCAGGGTGGCTGGCCTGATTTTCGTTTGTTTAGAATGTCTTGTCGAAACAGCGCCCGCAGTTCGATCATGGGCTCGAACAGACATCAGCGTTCGTGGCGAGGAACACCACCGAAATGCGACTCCGTACGATTCTCACAATCGTCTTCGCAGGCAGTTGGGCCGCCACATGTCCGGCGGCGGATGCGGATCCGCCTGATTTCAACCGCGACATCCGTCCGATTCTCGCCGAGTACTGCTGGAAATGTCATGGCTTCGACCCCACCAGTCGGCAGGCGGGACTACGCCTGGACGACCGGACAGCAGCGACCCGTCCGACTGATTCCGGCGCACGAGCGATCGTGCCTGGCCAACCGGCAGAGAGCGAACTGCTCGTCCGCCTGACTTCCACTGACGAGTCCCTGCGGATGCCCCCGGCCTCGGTGGGCAAACGACCGTCGCCGGCCCAGATTGAACGACTGCGCCGCTGGATCGAAAGTGGCGCTCCCTACCAGAAACACTGGTCGTTCACACCCATTGTCAGACCTGTCGTTCCCGAGGTGGGAGAACCGCATCCGATCGATGCGTTCGTCGTGGCGAAACTCCGCACAGTGGGAGAAACACTGTCCCCCGTTGCCGATCGCGACGTACTGATCCGCCGAGTTTACCTCGACCTGATCGGCCTGCCCCCCACGCGTAACGAATGGGAACGGGCGCGCCAGGAACCCTGGGAGCAAACGGTCGATCGATTGCTCGCGTCTCCGCACTTTGGCGAACGAATGGCGGTGGAGTGGCTGGATGCGGCCCGCTATGCCGACACCGATGGTTATTTTGGCGATAAACATCGCCAGATGTGGTTGTGGCGCGACTGGGTCATTGAGGCCTGCAACCGCAATATGCCCTTTGACCAATTCACGATCGAACAACTGGCCGGAGACCTGCTGCCTGAGCCGACGGTGGCACAACGTATTGCGACTGGGTTTAACCGCAATCATATGTCGAATGATGAGACCGGGCTGATCGATGAAGAGTATCGGGTCGAGTATGTGGCAGACCGGGTCGAGACGACGATGTCGACCTGGCTGGGACTAACCGTGGGCTGCGCGCAATGTCACGACCACAAATACGATCCGATCTCGCAGCGCGACTATTACGGAATTTTCGCGTTTTTCAATAATGTCCCCGAGACGGGGCTGCTGTCGGGGAGTGACGCACCGCCACGCATTTCCGTCCCCACCCCTGCGCAAACCGCGAGGCTGAATGAACTCACCGCGGCGACCACCCGTGCGGTCGCTGAGTTTGAACCGCTGCGCACTTTGGCCGCCAAACAACTGGCCGAACGCGAAGCCGACCTCCTCGCGGGCCTGCCCAATCCACCTCCAGCCGGCCTGCACCTGCCGCTGGAAGGTCCTGCCGAGACGGGGGCCCGCGCGTTGGGAACGCCACTGGTCGCTACGACCGGCATACGGGGCCAGGGATTACGCTTCGACGGCACCCGTCATTTAGAGATTCCCGCCAACGAGTGGTCCCTCGACGAACCCTGGACCGGCGGTTTCTGGATGTTGTCCGAGAACTCGCTGGGTTGCCCGCTTTCGAAAATTGAGCCGACCGATAATCGGCGTGGTTTCGAACTGTTGTGGCAGAAAGGTCGGCTCGGAATCAACCTCGTCAGCCGCTGGGGTCAAAGCGCAATCGAACTCGTGTCGCACGAGAAATTTCCCGCGAACGAATGGCGGCATGTCGTCGTCCGTTACGATGGGTCCCGGCGAGCCGAAGGCGTGCGTCTGTTCATCAACGGACGCCCAGCCGTTCTCAGCGTGCGGCGCGATGCACTGGCGGGCTCGCTGCAGAACAACGAACCGTGGCGGCTGGCCCGGCGGGACGACGGTTTAGGGTTCTATGGCTCCCTCGACGAGTTTCGCTGGTGGCCACGGATTTTGAGCGACGAGGACATCTCGACCTGGTACCACAGCGAACGGACCCGCGGGGTCCTCGAACGACCGGCCGACAAGCGTTCTGCCCGCGAAGCGGAATGGCTCCTCGATGACTTCATCGATCGCCAGGCCGACGATGCCACCCGCCTGGCCCGGGACAAAGTCCGCGAGGCTCGGGCTGCCGAGGCCACCCAGCGTCAGGAAATACCGACGGCTCTCGTGATGGAAGAGAAAACTCCGCGCCGACCGACTCATATCCTGGAACGGGGCGTGTACAACAAACCGGGCGCGCTGGTCGAACCTTCTGTCCCCGCGGCCCTGTCGGCCTGGCCCGACCAGGCGCCTCTGAATCGGTTGGGTTTGGCCCGTTGGCTGATGGCTCCAGATCATCCCCTGACAGCCCGGGTCGCCGTCAATCGGTTGTGGCGACTATGCTTTGGAGACGGACTCGTGCGCACGGCCAACGATTTCGGCACCCAGGGAGAACTCCCCACACATCCAGAACTGCTCGACTACCTCGCCGCGGAGTACCGCCACGACTGGGATACGAAACGACTGCTGAAGCTGCTGGTCACTTCCAAGACCTGGCGGCAGCGGTCGGCCTGGATTCGTCGCAACGGAGAAATCTTTGACCCCGAAAACCGCTGGCTCGCCCGTGGGGCCCGGTATCGACTGCCTTGGGAAATGATCCGCGATCAGGCGCTGGCATCATCCGGCCTGCTCGTTCCCACAGTGGGTGGCCCCAGTGTCAAACCGTATCAGCCCCCCGGACTCTGGGAAGAGGTCTCGTATAATGCGGAGGCCAGTTACGAAGTCGATGTCGGTCCTGGGCGCTACCGCCGCAGCCTGTACACGTATCACAAACGACAAGCGCCACCCCCCGCCCTGCTCGTCTTTGATGGTCCGACCCGGGAAAAATGCACGCTGAAGCGGGCCCGTACCAACACCCCCCTGCAGGCGCTCGTGCTGCTGAATGATCCGACCTGCGTGGAAGCGGCGCGGGCACTCGCCGAGCGCGTCCGGAACCACTCTGCGGATGATCGCACTCGGATCGATTTCGCGATGGCGTGCGTTCTTGCCAGATCGCCCACCGAGTCTGAAACCGCCACGTTCCTGCAGTTCATCGGCGAATCGCGACGCCGATTCGAGAACGACACCATTGCGGCCAGACGCCTGGCAGGAAGCACAGAATCGGTCGATTTACCCGACAGGGCCACATGGACCTTATTCGTACATACCCTGTTCAATCTCGACGAGGCGCTCACCCGACGATGAATCGTATTACTGCGGCACTGCCTCGTCGTGCGTTTCTCAACCAGTCTGGCTGGAGTCTGGGCGCGATCGCCGCGTCCACTTTGATCGCCCGGGAAGCGGTCGCCAAATCCCCGGCAGAAACGCCGGCGACCGACTCCACCGCGAGAGCGCTCGCGGTCGGCACCCCTCATTTTGCTCCACGGGCCAAACGTGTGATTTCGCTGTTCATGCATGGCGGGCCATCGCAGTTGGATCTGTTCGACCACAAACCGGACCTGGTCCGGCGGCATGGGGAAGAACTCCCCGCTGCGGTCCGCGGCACCCAGCGATTGACGGGCATGA
>JAFEBR010000205.1 GCA_018242565.1 Planctomycetota bacterium
AAGCCGCCCCGGGATTGCTGGTTCGGACCAGGACGTAGATTCCCGCGCCCCGCTCGGCGGCCACGCGGACGAAGGGTTCGAGCGTATCACTGCCCAGGTATGGATTGACGGTCAGCGCGTCGGCCCCCCAGCAAGCCGCCTGTGGATCTGCGCCCGCCAGGTAGGCGCGGGCGTACGCCTCGGCGGTCGTGCCGATGTCCCCCCGCTTGGCATCACAAATCACGATCAACCCGGCGGCCCGGGCTTTCTGAATGACTCGGCCCAAGGCCACGCCACCTGCCGGGCCGTATTCCTCAAAAAACGCCGCCTGGGGTTTGACGGCCGGGACCAGCGGGGCGACGACATCGATGATGCGACAACAGAATTCGTCGAAGGCCGAGGCCACCTGTTCGGGGAAGGGAAGGGGGCGGCGGCGGGCGGCTTCCTGAATCTCGGCCGGCAGTTGATCAAACCGCGGATCGAGTCCGACGAGTGCCGGAGTTCCCTTGGCCTGCACGGCCGAATTTAGACGATTTGCGTAATTTGCCATGCCAGCGGGGCTTCTTCTGCGTGTTTTTCGGCCGTAGGGACTATTCGGGGCCACCTGTTTTGGATACGATTCCGCGAATCGGGAGCGTTGCCCGCGTCCGGCCTGTGGGCGGGTTATCATCGCCATGCGGACGATAATGAGTTATCAGTCGGAATTCCAGAACAGAAATTTGGGAGAGATTCTAATGGCCAACGAGTCAACCACTTCGAGCACCAGTGATGTCCCCGCGACCCAACCCGCGGCCCAGGCGCCCGTGCAGATTCCCACTGTCGAAGTGGAAGGTCTGGCAGCTCTGTATGCCAACTTCGTCCGCGTGAATCCGTCGCCGGAAGAACTGGTTCTTGACTTTGGCTTGAACCCCAATCTGCCCGGCGGTCCGGTCACTCCCGTCAAGATTTCGCAGCGGCTCGTCCTGAACTATTACACGGCCAAGCGTCTCTGGGGCGGCCTGGCGATCGCGCTGCAACGTCACGAACAGACGTTCGGCGTCCTCGAAACCGACGTCAACAAGCGAGTTTTGCCCTCGGTTCAACGTCCGCAGCAGCGCTAAACGCGGCGGCTGTCAGGGCCAAAACGCAAACACGAACCACGGCGGTCTATTGGTAAGCCGTGGTTCGCGGTGTTTTTAACACACCGGGCCCCATTCACCGCATCCGATACGCCGAACCAAAACGTGCGGGTCCAGCATTCTCACAGGCGGCTTTGCCGTTGACGGACGGGTTGCGCCATGACGGGTGCCGTCCACATCGCGACGAACTCCCAGACGCCACGGCCGTACAGACGGACCTGGCAGGAGTGGATTCGTGAACGGTCTTGCCAAGCGCCGGTTACGGTCCCGTCTTCCAGCGCAGCGACCAGAGATTCGTGACACCGGCCGGTCGACCGGGGTACGGTTCCCGGACGAGGGTGCGGTGCTCGGTGCGGAACGGGGAATCGGCCAGCAGGGCCAGAAAGGCATCCGCCTGATGGCGCCCGGGATCGGTGATCCAGGCTACGCCTGCGGGGGCGAGCATTTTCTCGAGCAATCCCAGAATCGGACGGTGGTTGGGCCGTTCGTAGATGACATCGCAACCAAAGATCACCGGATAGCGGCGGTCGATCGGTTGGCGCCAGTCGAGGAGCAACCCCTCGGCCCGATCCAGCGTGCCATTCTCGCGGGCGTTATAGAGTGCGAGGTCGATCGCCTGCGGATCGTAATCACTGAACGACACCTTGAGCCCGCGCTTCAGCGCGGCCTGCCCCGTCAGCGCGATGCCCGCGCCAATTTCCAGGGCTTCCGTCTCCGGCGCCCAATCCTGCTGCAGCACGGCCACCGCCGTTTCGAGTGACGTCGGCCACAGGTAGCTCCAATACGGCATGTAATCATCGCGGCGGTTGGCGGCGAGCACGCGCGGATCATCCAGAAACGCATCGGGACTGGCCGGCAGTGTCACCCGCAGCGAGGTACCAGCCAGTAGAAAATCGCGGGTCGTCCAACCACCGGGAATCTCGGGAAGGACATCGGGACAGGAGTGCGGTGCAGTCATCCGTAAAGCGACAGGGTCCTGAGTCAATGGAAAGGAATTCAGCTGAGTTACATTTCGGCGAGCGGTTCGGTGTCGAGCCAGTTGGGGCCGGCAGAGACATCGACCTGCAGCGGAACAGACAGGGGCAGGGCCTGTTCCATCTCGGTGCGCACCAGCACCGCCAAATCGGCAATGCGGTCGGCGGGCGCTTCAAACACCAGTTCGTCATGAATCTGCAGCAGCATCCGCCCCGGGTGCTGTTCGTCGCGCAGACGCCGGTACACTCGCAGCATGGCCTGCTTGATCAGGTCAGCCGCCGAGCCTTGAATCACGGTGTTGATGGCGGTGCGTTCGGGCATGTTTCGCTGGCGATTCGAGGGAGCCGACGTGCGAATCCCATCAATCGCCCGGCGTCGGCCGAGAATCGTGGTGGCATACCCCGCACTGGCACATTCAACCAGCAATTGACGCAGATACACGTCGATGCCGGCGTATCGCGAGAAGTACTCGTCAATGAACTTGGCGGCATCGCCCTGGCTGATCCCCAGGGCCGCCGACAGCCCAAACGGGCTCTGCCCGTAAATCACGCCGAAGTTTACCGCTTTGGCCACTCGCCGCATCTGGCTGTCCACCTTGTCGGCGGGCACGTCGAAGATCTGCGCGGCGACGACGGTGTGTACGTCGGCCCCGGTCGCGAAGGCTTCGCACATCGCCGGGTCGCCGCTGAAATGCGCCAGCATTCGCAACTCGATTTGCGAGTAGTCGGCGCACAGCAGTTGCCACCCTTCGGGAGACGGCACAAACGCCCGCCGAACCCGCTGGCCTTCTTCAGTGCGAATCGGAATATTCTGCAGGTTGGGTTCGCTGGAACTCAACCGGCCGGTGGCGGCAACCACTTGATTGAACGACGTATGAATCTTGCCCGTCTCGGGGTTGATCATCTCGGGCAACGCGTCGAGGTACGTTCCCTTAAGCTTCGTCAGCGTACGATGCATCAGCAGCAGCGAGGGCAGGGGATGCTGCACGGCCAGTTGTTCGAGGACCTCTTGATCAGTGCTGGCCCCCGTCTTGGTCTTCTTGATGATCGGGAGCTTGAGTTCGGCAAACAGCACCTGCTGCAACTGCTTCGTTGAGTCGATATTGAATTCCCGCCCCGCAAGCTGGTAAATCTCGACTTTTACCTGGTCGAGGCGCTGCCCCACCGCCGCACTCTGCACGCGGAGTTGCTCGGCATCCACGCGAATGCCGTTGGCCTGCAGTTCGGCGAGCACTTCGATCAGCGGCCGTTCGAGATTCCAGTACAGATCCCACAACCCCTGTTCGCGCAACTGCGTGCCCAGCCGGTTGGCAAGGTCCCAGGCCACCTCGGCATCTTCCACGGCGTATTCGGCGACGACCGGTACGTCAATCTCATCCATCCGCTTCTGAAACAGGCCTTTGCCGATCAAATCGACGATCGGAATCATCTGGTGCCCCAGATACCTCTGGGCCAGGTCGTCGAGATTGTGACTGCGGGCCCCGGCTTCGAGCAGGTAGCTGCCGATCATCGGATCGAAGCCAATTCCGCGCAGCCGAATGCCGGCATGCCGCAGAACCAGCATGTCGTACTTGATGTTCTGGTTCGAGATCTCGACATCGTCGCTTTCGAGAATCGGCTTCAGGACGGCGACGACGGAGTCGGGCGGCAGCTGCGGTTGTCCCGCCGGGGCACGCACGGGAATATAGTACCCCGCATGGGCAGCCCAACTGATCGCCCAACCGACAATGTCAGCCCGCAACGGGTCGAGCGATGTCGTTTCCAGATCCAGACAGAATTTGCGACGCGTGGCCAGTTCCTGCGCCAGCGCGGCCAGTTTCTCGGGGGTATCGACAATCTCGAACGTCAGTGGCCGTTTTTCCGCCGCAAGAGGCGGCGCTGCGGCAGCGGCGCCAGATGCGTCTGTCGAGCCTGACTCGTCCGGGCTGCCCGAGTTGGCCAGCGACTCAGCGCCGGCGCTTGGTTCCGCGGACACTGGCGGAGCCAGCGCATCGACTGCGTCGTCAGAAAACAGGTTCCGGGTTCCGGCGCCTTTGGAGGAACGTGCCGCGGGTGGCCGAGGCGCCGGTGCAGCACTGGCGGTCTGTGCAACAGGGCCCCCCGTTGTGGACAACGTCCGCACATCGTCTGCGAACCTTCGGAACCCGAACTCGCGGAACAGTTCCTGTAATCGGGTGACGTCCCACTGGCCGATGCGGGCGGCGTCCCAATCGACGACCAGCGGCAGATCGCGGCGGAGTTCCACGAGTTGGCGGCTCAGACGTGCCTGGTCGGCATAGGTCTTGAGATTCTCCCGCAGTTTCGCACCAGGTGCTTCATCGGCGTGGGCCAGTACCCCTTCGAGGGTGTGGAATTGCGCCAGCAGGGCACTGGCTTTCTTGGGGCCGATCAGGGGGACGCCGGGCACATTGTCGACACTGTCTCCCACCAGGGATTGAAAGTCGATGACCTGATCGGGACGAACTCCCCAGTCAGCCAGCAGTTCACTTTCCCCCAGCAGCAGATCCTTGCGGACCTGGTAGATTTTGACCCGCGGACCCAGCAACTGCCGGGCGTCTTTGTCGTTCGTCACCACGAACACATCCATGTCGCGGGCGGCGGCTTGGGTGACCACGGTCGCAATGACGTCGTCGGCTTCCCAACCGGGGACTTCCAGTCGCGGAATGCCGAAGGCTTCGATCGTCTGCGCCACCAGGGGGAACTGCGGACGCAGTTCTTCGGGCGTTTCGGACCGGTTGGCTTTGTATTGCGGGTAGATCCGTTCGCGTTCGCCCGGTCCGCTGGGATCGGTCGCACAGATCAGGTGGGTCGGCCGTCGCTGCTGCAGGATATTGAGAATATCGCGCGTAAACCCGTAGACGGCGTTTGTCGGCATTCCGCGCGGGCTCGTCATTTCCGGAATCGCGTGAAAAACCTGAAATACCAACGAGAAAACGTCAATCAGGTACAGCGTTTCTGGCATACGGGCGATTTACTGGGGCAAGCGGTCGATAACAACTGACGAATCCGCCGGAGACCGCGCTCATCACAGGCGCAGTCTCGGGATTTGCCCTGGAATCCGCCAGACTTCGCCGGGCAGGCGTGTCTGTCAGATTCCCTGGCAAGGGAACCGGATTGGTTTCGGAAGACAGCATTGTAGCGGTTAGGCAGATTTTTGCGCCACAGCGGGAACTATT
>JAFEBR010000206.1 GCA_018242565.1 Planctomycetota bacterium
ATGTGTATCTCAATAACGACCGCATGCTGGCCTATTTCGACACCAGTGCCCACGACAACCAGTCGCTGCGCGAAGTTCACGGACGGACGCCGACGCCCGAGTTTCTGGCCTGGGCGCTGGAGCGGGGTATTTTTCGGCAGACGGCCGACGGGACCGTCGTGCGCGGGCCGCACTGGGGAAATGCCCGCAGGTTCTGCGACAGCGACGGGGAATTCGCGGACCTGGTGCGGGCCACGCCGGCGCTCTATGGATTCGAAAATGCCGGATCGCGACCGACGAACGCTGTCTCGCGGCGACTGCGGTCGAACCAGGCGCTGGCCCGTCAGGCGATCATTCGCGAACTCGATCTCGACTTGTTGCGCGAGGTCGCGGATTTCCTGGTGCTCGAAACCGAGGCCGGCAGCAAAGAGCAACACCTCAATTCGCCCCATCTGGGGTCGCGCCTGGCGGCCCACTGTGAAGAACTCCTGCACAGGGAAGATTGCGATGTGCAGATTGTGGTGTCCGACGGATTGAGCGCCGAAGCCGTGCATGCCAATATCGCCGAGTTGTTTCCGGTGCTGGTCGACGGCCTGGCGGGGCAGGACCTGAAAATGGGCCGACCTGTAGCCGTCCGTTATGGACGTGTCAAACTGGCCGAGCAAATCGCCCAGCTTTCGGGTGCGCGATTGACGATTCTGCTGATTGGAGAGCGCCCCGGGGGCGATGCACTGGCGTCGCGCAGCTTGTCAGCGTATCTGGCCTACCAGTTGGTCGATCCCACTGCCCGGGAGCAGGCGGCCCGTTTCTCGGGCAACCAGGCGATTCGCTTCGAGTACACCGTCATCTCGAACATTTACTCGGGAGGATTGCTGCCCGTGGAAGCCGGCAGTGTGATCGCCGAGAAAGCCTGGCAGATTCTCGAGCGTCAAGCGGCTGGTAATCGGCTGGAGAAAATGCTGAAAGGCGGGGCCTGAGCTCCGCCTTTCCGAATGTCTTGCTCTGTCGCCCTGCGGATGGGGCTCGCGGCCAGGTGATGACCGCGAGGCGGGCTGAATCCGGTGTCAGCAGATGCCGACGGCGAATTCGAAGAATTCTTCTTCCGGTTGGGCGACCGTTTCGAGAGCGACGACAGGCTTGACCGGCGCCGGAACCGGTTCCGGACGTACCAAATCGCGGGAACGTGCGGAATTGGAAAACTGATACTGCGGCAGCATCTTGTTGATGCGCATTTCGATGTTGGTCAACTGATCGCCTTCATCGCGGCAGACCAACGTGAACGCAAAACCGCGTTCGCCCGACAGTCGGCCCGTACGGCCGATACGGTGAACGTAGTCATCGCAGTATTCGGGCACGTCATAATTGATGATGTGCGAAATGCCGCTGATGTCGATGCCACGGCCCACCACGTCGGTGGCGATCAGCAGGCGGGTGGTCCCTTCGCGAAACTGCCGCATCGCCCGGTCACGAGCGGTTTGCTGCAAGTCACCATGAATGACCGCCACCCCTGGCAGTTTTGCCGACAGTTTGCGGTGCAGGTTGTCGGTGCCACGTTTGGTGCGGCAGAAGACAATGGCTTGCTTGGGGCGCTGCTCGATCAACAGTTGAACCAGAGCTTGCAGCTTGCGGTCGCGCTCGACGGTGATGTAGTACTGCTCGACCGTATCGCAGGCGACCTGGTCTTTCGACAGATCGACCCGTTCCGGCGAATGCATGTACTTCTGGGCCAGTCGTTCGACCGGCGGCGGCAAGGTGGCCGGGAGCAGCAGGGTCTGCCGCTCACTGGGGCACCGCCGCAGAATCTTTTCGATGTCAGGG
>JAFEBR010000207.1 GCA_018242565.1 Planctomycetota bacterium
ACCTTGAGCGAGTCTCTTGGCGGTCGTTCAGCCATACGAGCAGGTCATCCAGCGTTTCGAGGTCCAGGCACTCGTCTCCGGAATCGGTTGTCTCCTTGAACAGATAGAAATTGGCGAGATCACCCGGCGTTTCTTCGAAGTAATGACAAAACTCGGCATTGAATTCTGGGTGAATCCAGACCAGCGTGAACATCACGTCCCGATCTCGCTCATCGACCCATTCCAGCGAAGGAATGGCAAAGGTCAACGTCTTTTCGGCTTCGCTTTCCGAAAGGAGCTCTAAAAACCCCGAGTCAATGTATTGGTCGAGTTCGGTGGGAATGTCGTACTTCGTGGCGAAATCTGACATCTCTGTTCGCTCCTTTTCGATTGCAATCTTCGCAGGGAGGGGACTGGCTATCAACACGCTTGCATCTCATTAATACGATAGCAACGATATCGTATTTTTCAAGGCCAACGAATCAGATTCGGTGTGCCGTACGCGGAAGTGTTATTCGGCGGGCAGATCGGGCAACAATTCGTTCGCGCTGCGTAAGCCCAGAGCCATCGCGATTCTCGGCCAGCGATCCAGCCGCGGAACATCCGCACCGCGGAAATACTTGCGGACCGCATCCTCGGTGACCCCGACCTTGGCGGCGAACTCGGCGGTCGTCATACCACTGGCCGTCATCAGCTGTTCCAGGCGCGCACCAAACTTCCCGGCAGGCGTCCCTCGAATGTCCCGTGCCTGTCCGAGGCGTTTCCGTCCCATGAGAAGATTCGATTCTCTAACTGTCAGCACGTCGGGAATGTTGATGAATTTGCCGTCATTCAACGGCAGCGACAGCCCGTCGTTCCGTCGTGGCGAACCGGCTGAGGATCACTTTGCCGCGGATTGTTCCGGGTTTCGTATCATCGCAAGCCTCGTGAGAACTGTCGAGCGGTGCGCGCGGGCCAGACCGCCAAGGGGTTCGCCGGCCCGGCGAGCACGAAATTGACACTGGTCGTGCGGGGGGTATGCTGAAGGCGTTCTGTTACGGTCCTGCTGAAGGCAGCCGCTCACATGTCCGACAAGCGACCCAGTCCCGACGACTTTCGAGATTGGCTGCGGGGGCGTCACGAGCCGGCCGCGCTGCAGACGGTCGTGTTCCAGGCCAGCGACAGTTACGAACGGGCCGTGCGCGAGGGGGAACGTCTCGAACCGCTCGCTGAGCTCCTGGCCGCGGCCAGCCATCCCCGCGTGGTCGTCTGGGAAGTCGCCTTGCCGCTCCTGGCCCGCCTGGCGGAGACCGCGCCCCCCGTCCGCCTCAAAATCGCCGAGCGGGCGGCCAGCCGTCGCCTGGAACTGCGACGGCGATCGATTCAGTACCTGACGGACCGGTCCCCGCGCGAGTTCAGTGTGCCGCTGCTGGGCCGGCTGCTGCACGACCGCAGCGGCCGGGTGCGGGGCTTCGCCGCGTCCCGCAGCGAACGTCTGGGGCTGACTGAGCTGCTGCCCGCACTGGAACAGGCACTGGCTGTCGAGTCGGACTCCACGGCTCGGTTCGAGCTGACGTATGCCTGCCACATGTTGCGCGACGGTGATTTCGAAACGGATCGAGCAGGATACACGAGCGCGTTTCGCAGCGTGCGGACCGGGCCGGGGTGTGCCGTGTGGATCAGTCAGTTCGAGAACGCACCCCTGACCGCCGAGCGGGTGCGGGAGATCGGCATCGAGAGGCTGAGATACGCGGTTCTGGAGCGGTTGGCCGGGCTGGCGGTGGTGGGGGTTTGATGGTGGCGGGTTGGTGCCGTGTGGCCCCCTCTCCCCCGGCCCCTCTCCCACGGGGGGGCGAGGGGGGAAGTTTGTGGGTGGGCGTGAGCTGTTGGTTGGGGGCTGGGTTTGGGTGGCGGCGGAAAATGGATTGCGGCGTGGGATCGGCGGAGCGAACCG
>JAFEBR010000208.1 GCA_018242565.1 Planctomycetota bacterium
CCGATACCGCCGGGATGAACCCGGCGGCTCGCTCAGGTCACGTCCGCCCGACCAGTCACAGCGCCATTCGACTGCTTCTTACGGTACGCTTCATCGCACGTCTCTGCGCCATCCCAACAGGTACCGCCAGCGAGCCGCCCGGGTTTATCCCGGCGGTATCAACCCCCGATCCTGCTTCCGGTAACAACCAGCATTCAACGCCCGGTCTGGCTCATCAGCTCCATCCACCAGCAACGCCGCGCGACTCATCACGACGGAGCGTGATGACTACAAAAACGGTGCCCGCTCACGTCGGAAAGCACCGGCCGAAGGCGACCAGCAACCGGGGCGAGCCCTGAATCCGAATCTTCCGGCGTAAAAGGGCCCACAGCAGGCTCCGCTCTTTGGCCAGAAAGCCCAGCCACGTCTCGCTGTCGGCGGTCAGATGCAGATCGGCCGTCCCCTCGTGCCCCTCCACCACGTGAATCGTCTGGTCCCGAATCACGACCGTCGCGGTCTGCGGTTCCTTCCCCGTAAAGGTGAAGTGGTAGATGGCGTTCAGCCCCGCCGACTGCCCCCGCTGAAACGTGTACCGCATCCCGTTCAGAAACCCCGAGATCGTGCTGGGCAGCAGGCTCCCCCGCACCTGTTTCACCCGCTTGTGCGGGAACCGTTTTTTGACAAAGTCCTCGGCGTCCGATTTCGGGACGACATAAATCGTCTCCTCTTTGTCCTGCAGGGGCTTCACAATCTCTTTCAGAAATCCCTTCCGGTCGGTCTGAAACGGGCCGATGACCTCCTCACCCGCCGGGCAGACCGACAGGCAGTACGCCGCCTTGTAATTCGGGCCGAAGGCCAGGCTCTGCCAGGTGGACACCGTTTCTTGCCGGGTGACCTTCTTGCGCAGGTCGAGCCCCGACTTGGCGTCAGCCACCTGTTCGACCCAATCGCCAAAGCCACCCATGAACTCCCGATAGTTGTGCGTGTAGCACGAAGCCAGGTCGAACGTGCCATCAGGCGAAATCGCCCCCACCGGACACGCCGCCACGCACAGCTTGCACGACAGGCACGGGTTGTAGTCAATCGGCCGGTCGTACTCGGTCACCTCGGCTCCTATGAGCACCGTCCCCAGCAGGATGAAGTTCCCGAACTTCGGGTGGATGACGTTGCGATGAATCCCCATCAGCCCCAGGCCGGCGGCCACCGCCACCGGTTTGTGCGAGACCACCCACATTTTGTCCGGCCAGCGGTGCGACTCCATCGGGAACCCCATCGGCGAGTTGATCGCCGGGACCCCGGCTCGTTCCAACACCGAGACCACGGCCCGGCACACGTCATTGACCACGTCCCCCGTCGTGTGAAATTCGAGGTTCGCCACGGAACGAGCCGGGTTGCGAATCGGCTCGCGATTCATACGGCAGACGATGGCGAGCAACGCCTGGGTCCGCGGGTAGAACTTCAAAATGTCGGCCCGCTGGTCATCCAGCCCCGGATGCCCGATCTCGACCAGCCCGGCGTCGTCGGCCCCGTGCTCCAGAGCCAGTTGCTTCAGCCAGGCCGCGTCGATCCTCGTCGAGTTCCCCCCATCCGCCGGGACCGTCTGTTGTGCAGCAAGTTGCATGGCATCCTCTTTGGTTGTAGATACAAGTAATAGTCGAAAAAAACACCGCGTCAGCGCCGATTCGCCTCACTGACTCTCTTGGCGGCCGTATTGAGCAGGGAGACGAACTCTTCCCCCAGCAGTTTCCGGGCTTCGGCTTGCGCCTGTTCCCAGGCGGGAATCGCTTTTTCGATCAGCTTTTTCCCGGCGGCCGTCAGGCGGAAGGGATGGCTCCGGGCATCTTCGCCGGGCACGTCTTCCAGCCAGCCATTCTTCCGCATCAATTCCACATTGCGGCTCAGGGTCGAGATATCGAGTTGCAGGTAGTCGCACACCTGAACCGGGCTGGCGACCCCCAGCTTCCCGGTCAGAATCAGAATGTTCCCCTGGCTGATCTTCAGGCCAAAGGGCCGCAGTGCGTCGTCGTAAATGCCCGTAACGACCCGGTTGAGCAACCGCAGCCGACCTGCAATACAGGTCTTGGCGATCGTGTCGATACTCGTGACCGGCTTTTCCATCATCACGCGGCTCCTCAACCGCTGCGATAATTGTATATACAAGCATCTGCCACGTCCAGCAAAAAACGTAGACCAACAACAGAAAATTTCACCAATCCGCGGAACCCCCCTGGCGACCGCCCCCGTCATCCGCTTGCGCTGGGTCCGACGCTGCCAGCGTTGCTGCCATGAGAATCTGGAGAGACTGCGAATCACCCCGGTCTTCCCTGGCTGTGTAAATTGCCGTTGTTCGCGCTGTAAACGGGGCCCAGATACGACACCCAGTCCCACAGCAGGCAAAATCCTGAAAATTGCCGTTCGTGCGAGACGCAACTTCCGATATAACCCGGTTGGACGTTTTGAACGTTTTTTTGCGTTTTGAACTCCGCATCGATTCTTGGTGACTGTCTCTGAGCGACGTGCATACCCCTTCGTCAGGCGCCCTGACGAAATTCTGAAGCGCCTGCTCCCGCACTGGAATCAGGACAATCAGGCGACAGTTTCGCAATTGGTTCCCAAGTCGCGTTTGTGGTGGAAGGTCGAGGAATTTTCTGGTGTTTCGAGTTGCGATATTCGTCCTGATTCTCGTCGTCGCACAGAGTACGAGCCGTGCTGAGGTGGCTGCGTTCGCCGAGGATGAAATCTTCCGTTTCAACACGGTGGACGAAATCTGGCAGGACTCGGCCGCTCCCCTCCCCTTTGGCGATCACCTGCAGATCTCAGCCGAGTATGAGACCTGGCCGATTCCCACCCTGCCGGTGCTCCAGCAGGATGTCTCCACCTTGCTGGAAGCCAGTGAGTCGGCGACTCCCGGCCGGCGTCGATCGGGCGGACTCCCGGGCATGGAGCGAGCCCCATTCACCGCGCGCGTTCACTGGATGGCACCCCGGCCCCTCGTCGGGCGGCCGGGCGAACTGGGTATCAACGGCGAAGAATTTGAATTGGGCTATCCGGTCCGCATCGACGAAGACGGAATCTGGCTGGCCCAGGTGGCTGTGCAGCGTCTGGCTCTCTCGACCTCGGTGTCGTTGCCAGATTCCGGCCTGGCCGTTCCCAGTCAACTGTGGGACATCGAAGCCGGGATGATGCACATCCGCGACCTGGGAGCGGGCAAGCAGGCGGGCGGCATGCTGCGGATTGGCTCGCCCAGCGATGAGCCTTTCACGGCACTCCGCGACATGACCGTGACGGTCCTCGGGTTCCTGACGGTTCCCGCCCGCGATCAGAATGAATGGAGTTTCAGCGTCTTCTACTCCCCCACGGGTCAGATCATCTTCCCGATTCCCGGAGTCGCCTACGTCTGGCGGCCCAATGACCGGTTGCAGGCCAATCTGGGGGTTCCGTTTTCGATCGTGTACAAACCGACCGATTCCCTGGTCTTCACGGCGAACTATATGCCGCTGAACAACGTGCAAGTCCTGCTGCGTCAATCGCTGGGAGACATCTGGAGCGTGTACGGCGGTTACCGCACGGTCAGTGAAACGTTCCTCTTGGCTCATCGCGAGAATGCGCGGGAACGAACGTTTCTGTTCGATCAGCGGTGTCTGCTCGGCATTCAACGAGAACTGGGACGCGGCTGGGCCATCGATCTCTCAGCCGCCTACGTTTTCGATCGGCAATTTTTTCAAGCGGTGAGTTTCTCTGGCAGCCGCAGCGATGAATTGTTGATCGACCCCGGCGTGGCCGCGACGCTGCAGTTCAGCTGGAAACGGTAGCCGCGCCCTCGCGTTCGACAAGCCCCTTGTGGTGCTCTTGTGGTGCAGCCGTCTCGCCTGCCTTTCTTTTCGCAGGTCCAACCAGATCCCCGACGCTCAGCCCCGCGCTTCACCACTCCCGCGCTTCACCACCCCTGCGCCACCCACACGGCGTCTCCCTCCCTTTCGAAGGGCGGGCCACGGGGGGGTAATCGCACGTCTCAGTGCCCTCCGAACACCAAACGCCAGCGAGCCGCCCGGGTTTATCCCGGCGGTATCCACGTGCCTCGTCAACACCGGATGAATCGACAGGTCGACTTTGCCCAAGCGCCCAGACAGACCGTACCATTGCAGCAAGTTTCGTAAGCAACAGTCACATGTAACACGCCCACCGCCGGACGATGAATTTGTCCGTTCGACCCGAATCACCATTCCGCGCCGATACCGCCGGGATGAACCCGGCGGCTCGCTAACGTCACATCCGCCCGACCAGTCACAGCGCCATTCAACTGCTTCTTACGGTACGCGTCATCGCGCGTCACCGCCACACTGCCACCCACACGACGCCTCCCCCCCTATCGAAGGGGGGGTCACGGGGGGTAATCGCA
>JAFEBR010000209.1 GCA_018242565.1 Planctomycetota bacterium
CATCTGAAAACGGCCCCCTGGGCTCCCCGCCAGTACCATGATGTCGCCGTGTTCGACGGCCGGTTATGGGTGCTGGAAGGGTACCTCGCCCCCGAGGGGAATCGGAACGATGTCTGGCATTCGGCCGACGGCGTGAACTGGTCGCAGGTGCCGAACACTCCCTGGGAAAAGCGACATGCCGCCAGCGTGTTCGTGCACCAGGACGCCCTGTGGATGGTGGCCGGGAACAACATGACACCCGATGTGTGGAAACTGGTGCGGAGTCCGACGGCGAAGCCGTGATTGGCGGAGGCGGGGTTGCGGGTGTGCGTGCGGGGTCGATGCACGCGCAGGCGGCACGCCTGCACTACAAAAACGGCAGGCGAGAGGCAGCACCGCACAAAGTCACTCGGCAGACAATTGGCTCTCAGGCGAGTTACCGCCGGCGTCGCAAACGCAGACTGACGGCGAGCACGGAACCGAACGCCACGATCGCCAGGGTGCCCGGTTCAGGAACCGCCACATTGGGGCCTGACGGCGGGAACGTGTTCAGGCGAACGTTGTCCCAGAGGTTCGACGTAAGTTTCTGGCCAACCGTTTGCACGCTGCCTTCCAACTCGACCCACAGCTCTTTGCCCACGGCAGCCGTGGGGGCCAACCCATGCAGCGTAACCAGAATGTACTTGCCCGGATCCGGGGTCTGATTGGGAATCACCGTGGCAAATACGGTGGTGGTCGAGAAATCGGTCGTCCCGTAGGCCAGTTTCAATTGATAAGAGCCAAAGGGAGTCCCATCGTTCCGCGCTCCGACATAGACCGCCAACTCAAATTGCTGCTGAGGGGCGAGAATGACTTTGCCCACGTCCTGAATAAGCAGGTTCTTACCTTGAGTAAAGGCCACACGGGACCCATCGGGAGCGGTGCCCCCAAAGTTGTTCGACGTGGGGTCTTGAGTACCCCCGTTCCCCGTGACCCAACCGGTGGTGGCATTAGTACTGGTCCACTGCTGGCCGGCATTCGTCACCGCGTTGACGTCTTCAAACGAAGGGTCGATGATCGCGATGGCCCCGGCCTGGACAATCGGCCCGGCACCGGTCACGACACCTATCACAATAGACAGCCTGAGGAGTTTTGCAATCATGGCACTTCCCATCTTCATCTGAGCGTAATGCTGCAAAGTTAAGTGAAAAGTTCTGGTCGCCTGAGGCATGGGCAGGGCCCGGCTACAAATCTTACTCTTATGTCAGGTTTATACGGCACAGACGTTTTTTTCACAAGCTCATATATTGATCAGCATGTCGATTTTCCGAGCTTTGGAAAAATCGATTTGAGCACAAATTACTATCCCGTAAGGATCTCAGGCAGACCTCGAAGCCCCGCTCTGAGCCAGGCCGGCCTGAAGGGCCGGGCCCGGCTCTGGGGGCGAAACGGATCTTTCGGGGTTACACGGTCGCCAGCAGATCCAGCACTTGCGTGCGGAACGAGTTCTTGGGCGTATTCGTCAGCAGGTATTGTTCTAACTGGTAAACGTGCGGTTCGACGTAACTGGGAGCAGCAATGGCCTCCAGATCGGCCAGCGCCTGCTCGACATCCGCGAAGGTGACGAGTCCGGGATGCCCGGCGTAACTGCTGCCGCGATTGAAGACATAGGCCACTGCCAGATTCGAGAGCTTCTCAAACTGCTGGTCGGCTTCGTTCTGCACATCTTCCAAGCCCCGTTCCGCTCGCTCCTCTGAGGCCTCGTTGACCTTTTCCTGGATGTCCGGATCCTGACTGGTAGGCGGATTCACGAACACGTTTCCGGAAGTCACGGCCGTCAAGGCCCCGTCTGTCGCCTTGACTGTGTAGGTACCGTTCGCGCTGAAGACGAGATTCGTGAAGGTGGCCTGCCCTGCAACCGCCGCGACACTGGTGGTGCTCGACGGGTCGAACGGAGCCGGCCCGGTCGCCACCGAGAGGGTGACCGTCGAGGTATTGGTGGTCACCGTATTGCCGAACTTATCCTGGATGGCCACGACCGGGAATTGATCAATGACCAATCCCGTAAACCAGGAGGCGGGCATCGGATTCAAAAACACCAGCTTGCTGGCTGCCGCGGGATTGACCGTGACTCCGAACGACGCGGGGGCCATCGTGCCAGCACTGGCGGTCAGCGTGTAACTGTCTGCGGCATTCAGAATCACGCTGCTGAAGGTCGCCACTCCGGCACTGGCAGTGACCGTCAGGGACGAGGCCCCCGTAGAAAACACGCCGTGATCAAGAGTCAGGGTGATCGCCCCGGCGGCGGTCAACTGGTTGCCATAGGCATCGAGTTCGGCCACCTTGACGGCTGGAGTCAAGGCGACACCTGCCGTCCCCGTGGTGGGAGACTGCAACACAATCATCTGGGCGCCGATACCCGGGTTGACGGTTACGGCGGTCGAGGTTGCCGTTGTCAGAGCGCCATCACTGGCGAGGATGGTGTACTTACCAGCTTTCGTGAAGATCAGGCTGCTGAAGACGGCCACCCCGGAAACTGCCGGCAGCGTGGTGGTGCTGGCCGCGTCGAAACCCGCCGGCCCCGAAGCCACACTCAACGACACCGAAGACGCATCGTTTGTCACCACATTGCCAAAGGTATCGAGGACCGACACTTTCGCCAAAACGGCCGTACCCGCAGTCGTTGTCGTCGCAGGCTGCGTCGTGAACGCCAGTTTCGAGGGAGCGGCGGCGGCGATGGAAATCGTGCCCGACGTGACTTTGGTCAGCGCGGCATCGCTGGCCGCGAGGGTGTAGTTCCCCGATTTGTTAATGACCAGATCCAAACCGGAACCAGAGAAGGTGGCGATGCCCCCGACCACGGTCCGCGACACGGTCTTACTGCCATTGGCAAACGTCCCGGTGTTCAGGGTCAAAGTCATCACCGAAGCATTGTCGCTGGTAATGATATTCCCCAGGCTGTCGGTCACTGCCGCCACCACCGCGGGGGCGAGGGCCTGACCGGCCACTCCCGCCGTCGGGGGGGCCTGCAGGTAGACCACCTTATTGGCGGCCGCCGGGTTGACGGTCACCGCGAACGACACACCGGGCAAAGCGCCGGAACTGGCGGTCAAGGTGTACGTACCGACGACCTTGATTATCAGCGAACTGAACGTGGCAATGCCCGCCGACGACGTTGCGGTCGCATACGTTAACCCGGTCGAGAACGTGCCCGTATTGAGGGTCAGAGTCACGGGAGTCGAGGCGCTCACGAGATTGTTGAACTGATCCCGGACGGCGATTTTCACTGCCGGCGTAAAAGCCACGCCGGCCGTGGCGGTCGTCGGAGCCTGAGACAATTGCAGATAGTTGGCCCCGGCCGGATTGATGGTGATGTTCCCCGACGCAGCACTCGTGAGCGTGGCGGTGGAGACTTTCAGGGTGTACACCCCCGATGTATTGAATATCAGCTTACTGAAACTGTCAACCCCGCTGACAGCGGTCACCGTGACGAGGCTCGACGCCGACAGATTTCCCGGACCGCTGTTCACGGCGACCGAGACACTGGTACTGCTGTCGGTGGTGACAACATTCGCGAACTTGTCGAGGATCCCCACCTTGAGCACCGTCGCCAGGACCACGCCCGCGGTGCCCGAAGACGGCGTCGCCTGGAACACCAGCTGGGTAGCGGTGGAGGGGGTAATGGTGAACGTATTCGAGGCGGCAGTGGAGAGCGCACCGTCACTGGCAGTCACGCGATAGCTGGTGCCGGTCTTGTTGATCACGATGCCGTTGGGGCCGGTGAACGTCGCCAGGCCATTCACGACGGGGGCCGTGAGCGTATTCACGCCACTGGCAAATGTCCCGGTACTCAAGGTCAGCGTCACGGTCGAACTGTCGGTGGTGATGACGTTGGTGTAGGCATCCTGCACCGAGACGACCACCGACGGAAACGCCACGCCCGCCACGCCCGTCGTGGGGGGCGCGGTCTGGTACACCAGCTTGGTCGCCACGTTCGGGGAAATGGTCACGGCCGCAGTCGCCTTCTGCAGCGTCCCCGAGTTGACCGTGAAGGTATAGCCCCCGGCCTTATTGATCATCAGCGAACTGAAGGTGGCGATCCCGGCGACCGACGTGGCACTGGCGGTCGTCCCGGCATTCGAAAACGTCCCGCCCACCAGCGACAGCGTAATTGACGCACTGGTCGACACCTGGTTCCCAAACCGGTCCTGCACAGCCACCTGCACTGAGGGGGCAATCGACTTGCCGGCGGTCCCCTGAATCGGCAAGGTTCCCAGGAAAGCCAATTGTGCAGCCGTCGTCGCGGAGATCTTCAAGGCACTCGACACCCCTCCCGTCAAAACGCCAGACACGGGGGTCAGGGTGTATGAACCGGCCAGATCAAGGATCAGATTCGAGAACGATGCCACGCCCTTGGATGCCTTGGCCGTCAGCGTGCTGAGGGGATCAAAGCCCCCCGGACCGCTGGCCACCGACATCGTGACCTGGGTGGCGTTGTCGTTCACACACCGATTGCCATATTGATCCTGAACGGCCACGGTAAGCGGCGTCGTCAGCGCGGTCCCGGCCGTACCGGTGGCGGGAGTCGACAGCACCACCATTTGCGCGGCGGTTCCCGCCGAGATGGTCACCGGAATGGAAATCGCCGGGGCGACCGTGCCATTCGTCGCGGTGAGCGTGATCGTCCCACCACTGCCCACTGAGCCAAAGGTCACGCCGTTAAACGTTGCCACCCCCTGCACCGCCTGCACGGTGAGCGTATTGCTGCCATCCGCAAACAGGCCTCCGGAAGCCGTCAGCGTGACGAGCGACCCATCGCTGGTGTCGGCCTGCCCGAACCCGTTCAGCACATCCACGATAATCGGCGAAGCCAACGGCACACCGGCCGTCGCGGTCGTAGGAGGTCCCTGGGCGATGTACAACTGCGGCGCGGCGGAGGGACGGAAATTCGCGATCGCCGTACCCCAGTTGGCAGTGGAAAGCGTATTGGCGTATTCATTGGCCGCCCAGAACGAACCATCAATCGGGTCAATGTCGAGGCCGGCCAGGTCACCAGCCCGGCCGAAGGGGGTAAAGTCATGGTAGTTGGCCAATCCGGTCCCCGCGGGAACCAGCACACCAGCCTGCATGGTTCCCAGCGGATCGGACGCAGCCCGACCGGCCACATACATCGACATGTAATCGGTGGGGGTATCGGTCCCCGATTTCATATAGGTGATGCCGATGTCGCCAGCGGGGTTGATGTCGATCGCCGGGTACATGATGTAGGTATTGTTCCCGGCCGCGATCCGTCCCTGCTGCTGCAGTTGGGGCGTGCCCGAGTTGATATCGATCACATACCAGGCCACGGCGTCCTGCGTATCGGAAATACCGATGGTGTGCGCGGTGACGATCAGTCCGTCCTGTTCGCTGCCATCCTGAATACGGGAATCCGTGAACGACGTAATCGTCGTGCCATTGGGGTTCAAGGGCGATACGGGTTCGAGGAAGGAGGCGACCGGCACGTTCCAGTGGGTAAAGGTGGCGCTGTTCGACAGGACATTATCCATGCGATACAACCCCAGTGACTGCTCGTCGGCGCCGGCCGTGACCAGGTATTCAGGTAACCGTTCACACCCCGGGGAGGAGTGAGGGGGCGGAATCGTGAGCGAAATGCGCGTGGATCGCGGCGGTCAGATAGTCGAAGACACCTCGCGATTGCTGCCGGCAGGTTTCGACGACGGTCA
>JAFEBR010000020.1 GCA_018242565.1 Planctomycetota bacterium
AACCGTGGAACATTCGTGGTAAGCCGGCACTTAATATATGACGCGGCAACTTGGGGACCGCCCCCTCACGTCTCGGCTAAAGCCAAGACTACGAACAAATCGCTCGCCACAAAAAAAATTCGCAATCGTGAAATCTTCGGTAAAAACGCTGGAAAACGAAGCATTCGCCGAACGCAAGGTTGTCGCTCGGACGGGTCGGACTTACGACGGGAGACCTGCGGTCGGGCAGACGGCGGGGTCGGGTGACCCGTGCCGAACTCTGCGGTAAACCGGAACCAGGCAGGTGCCGCACGGGCAGATCCATTCCGCCGGGACCCCCCACTCCCTGACTCCGGGACGAGACTGGCAAACCGGGGGGCGGTGTGCTAGTTTCAGGATCCACAGAAGCCTTAAGACTGGACCGGGAATCCCGCTTTGCGCGGCGATCTCCCGGAATCCCCTGAACCATTTGATACGAACAGAGATATGACAACGACAGTTGCTCAGCGCCCCCCTGCCATTGCCGGCCTGTCTGGCGGAAAGCAAACGCCGATCGCGACGGTTTATCCCTCGGTTTCCAGTACCGCCCTGGGAAAAGCCCTGGGGCAGTTGTACGAATGCCTGCCGATCAAGATCTTCGGGATCAAGCTGTCATACCTGCTCTTCCCACTCCCCACCGCCATCATCGGGGTGAAGATCTTCTTCTACCTCAAACTGTTTGGCGAAGTGTACGTGCTGACGAACCGCACGATGCAGATCCGCCGCAGCATCGGCAATCGGCTGATTCGAGAAATCCCCCTGTCCGA
Organism: Planctomycetota bacterium; assembly: GCA_018242565.1. Taxonomy (GTDB): domain Bacteria; phylum Planctomycetota; class Planctomycetia; order Planctomycetales; family Planctomycetaceae; genus JACQFH01. Next base: position 786 of record JAFEBR010000020.1, read on the forward strand.
CATCACCGAAGTCGTCGTCAAGCACGAACCGGGACAGGAATTCTTCTCCGATGGCGACATCTATCTGCTCGGCAAATCGGGGCAGACCCTGATGTCGCTGCCGGGAGTCGGCAACGCGGACGTGTTCCGCCAGACGATTCTCGAAGCCCAGCGGGCTCGCAACCAGGTCGCCGCCTCGCTGGCGACGATCAGCGCGCGGCACTAAGCCTCAGACATTCGACCGCCGGTCAGGGCTCACCATGCGTGAGCCAGTCGCGGAATTGGCGGTCGACTTCCGCCAGCGAGTCGGCGTCGAACAGGGCACACAGCAACCCGGCACCAGTCCGGTCGCTGGCATAGCCATCACGGAACTTCCGGTAGAAATGGCTCAATAGCCCGCGATCCTGAAGAAACAGACACAGCGCCCGGGCTTGTGCGTAGTTGAGACCTTCTTCCTGTCCCCGAAACACGGGATTCGTCAGCACCGACTCCAGCGTCGGCAGTTGATCGCGACTCAGCGCCTCGCGCAGAAATCGCGAGCGCCAGTTCTCGACGCCGATCAAACGCAGGCCATCGTCAGACAGCACGGCATCTTCGTGCAGCGCGGCCAGGCCTTCATCAAACCACTCCGGCATGTCCGGGAAATCGAACAGCGCCAGGATGTGAGACAGTTCGTGGACCAGTGTGCCGCGCCCGGACGAGAGGTTCACGACAATGCGACGCTGGCCCCGCTGGGTATAGCCTGAATACGACGACGATTCGTATCCATCGAGTCGCGCGGCGACGGCGGCGTAACTCGGTTCGTCACGCAACACGATCACGGTCACCGGGGCGTTCGGACGGCGGTCGAAATACGACCGCCACAGGCAGCGCGTCACAGGCAGGACCGTCTCGGAATACAGTTGTTCGAGTTCAGGGGGCGGACATTCCCCGAGCAGAATGAAAGGGGGCCTCACGATGGAGGACATGCCGACGTGCAACCGGGTCTGCAGATCGGTCAGCGTCAGACGACAGGCACGTTCGAGATCGGTCTCGACGGGGCTGACGGCCGGAGTCAGTGAACGGGAAGCGGCGACAGTCCCTGGCAAAGACTGCACCTGTTCACGACCGGTCGCCGGCAGGCACAGGAGGTAAAACACTCCTGACAGGGCGGCAGGTCCCGCGGTGAGCAGTAGCAGTCGGTGTCGGGTCACGGCAAACAGTCTCGCAAGGTCATGTTGTTTCCAGTCTATTTCGAGCGCCTCAGATTTCTGCAGCCAACTTGAGAAATTCCACGAAACCCGTGTGGCATTCCGGACAGAGGGCAATAAGACCGTTAAAAACGTCAGAGAATCAGGGCCGGGCGCGTTAACCTGCCCGACCCGACCGGCCGGAACCTGGCCAACGAAAACGCCCCAGCCCACCCAGCCATGCAATTTCACTCACTTCACGTAACCGGTACGACCGATGTAACCCTCAAGTCAGTTACCGTACGAGTCCGAACCTTCAAAGACCGCTCGGATTGCAGCTTTTCCGCGTCTCGATCAATTTGATCGCTGCATTGACGCCCTGCCGGAAGATTCGTTCAAATGGATTTGACCCCCCAGCCACCACGGCGAACCGCGGTGCGGTCGGTAAATCGTCGTCCCCCCTTGGGTGCGACTCGTCCCATTCCACTCGAATTCACCGCCAACGACAGGCAGGCTATGCGTCACGGAATGCACTGTTTGATGTACTCCGTCATGGGAGCCCATCCCGATGTCCAGAATGGCGAGGCGGGGGTGCGGTTCGCGGTCTGGGCCCCCAACGCCCGTGAAGTCTCGGTTGTGTGCGACGCCAACTACTGGCAGCATGGGCGCCATCCCCTGCACCGGGCCGATAACGGCAACTGGTCCGGATTCATTCCCGGCCTGCGGCACGGCGATACGTATAAGTATTCGATCTGCACCAGCACCGGCAGCATCGAACAGAAAGCCGACCCCTACGGGTATTTCTCGGAAATGCGTCCCAAGTCGGCCTCGGTCGTGTACGACCTCGGCAATTTCCGCTGGCACGATCACGCCTGGATCCGCCGGCGTGAGATGACCAACTGGTACGAACAGCCCATCTCGGTGTACGAGGTGCATCTCGGTTCGTGGCGGAAGCCACGCGACGGCCGATTGTTTTACAACTACCGCGAACTGGCCCCCATGCTGGTCGACTACGTCCGGCAGATGGGTTACACGCATATTCAACTGTTGCCGATCACCGAACATCCGTTCGACGGATCGTGGGGCTACCAGACGATTGGTTATTTCGCCCCCACCAGCCGGTTCGGCACACCCCATGACTTCATGTATTTCATGGACTACTGTCACCAGCACAACGTGGGGGTGCTGCTGGACTGGGTGCCGGCCCACTTTCCGGCCGATGCCCATGGCCTGGCCCAATTCGACGGGACCTGCCTGTTCGAACATGCCGATCCGCGAAAGGGTGCGCATCCCGACTGGGGCACGCTGGTCTTCAACTACGGCCGCGATGAAGTCCGCAATTTCCTGCTGTCGAGTGCCCGGTTCTGGCTCGACGTCTACCATGCCGACGGCCTGCGGGTCGACGCGGTCGCTTCGATGCTGTACCTCGATTACTCGCGTAAGGCGGGGGAATGGATCCCCAACCATTTCGGCGGTCGCGAAAACCTGGAAGCGGTGCAGTTCCTGAAGGACATGAACACGATTCTCCACGGAGAATTTCCGGGGATCCTGACGGTCGCCGAAGAATCGACGGCCTGGGGTGGCGTCTCGCGACCGGTGTACACCGGCGGCCTGGGTTTCTCGATGAAATGGGACATGGGCTGGATGAATGACACGCTCAAGTACATTCAACGCGACCCGATCCACCGCAAGCACCATCAGAATGATCTATCGTTCCGGATGGTGTACGCCTTCACCGAGAATTTTGTCCTGCCGTTGTCGCACGACGAAGTCGTCCATGGCAAACGGTCCATGATTTCGCAGATGCCGGGCGATCACTGGCAGAAGTTCGCCAACCTGCGACTGTTGTACGGATACCAGTACACCACCCCGGGCAAAAAACTGCTCTTCATGGGGGGCGAATTCGGGCAGTGGCATGAATGGAATCACGACCAGGAACTCGACTGGGCCTTGTTCGGGCATCAGTTCCACGATGGATTGCGGCGGTTTGTGCGCGATCTCAACGATGTGTATCGCAGCCATGGGCCGTTACATGAACTCGACATGCAGGCCGAAGGCTTCTCGTGGATTCAGTGCGACGACTGGCACAACAGCGTCTACTCGTATGTCCGGTACTCGAAAAACCGCGATGATTTCGTAGTGGTTGTCATGAATTTCACTCCCGTGCCGCGAGACGCCTATCGGATTGGCGTGCCGCAGACCGGGTTCTACACTGAAATTCTGAACAGCGACGCGGGGGTCTACGGCGGCAGCAATGTTGGCAACCTGGGTGGCATCTACAGCGAGCCGATTCCCGCCCATGGACATGCCCAGAGCCTGTCTCTGAAGATGCCTCCGCTGGGCATGCTGATCCTTAAACCGGTTCTGTAACCGCATTGTCTCTCACCGACTTCAGCTTCTGGTTAGTCGTCGACATCGTCGGCTGGTTGATTCGGCTGATCATGCTGTTTTATGTTCCGCATAAGCGGACCCCCGCGGCGGCCCGCAGTTGGCTGCTGTTGATCTTCATGTTCCCGTTTCTGGGGCTGATTCTGTACTCGATCTTCGGCCGGGCGTACCTCCCCGAACGCAGGCTCAAGGCTCAAAAGTTCGCGTCGGGTCTGATCCGCACGCGGGGTCAGGAACTGCTGGGCGAACACAATGTGCACCCGTCGGTGGCCGAGAACTTTACGCCGGCCGTGAGGCTCGCGGAAACCCTCGGCGATTTCGGCGCCGTCGGCGGCAATCAACTGGAACTGCTGACGGATTACGGCAATTCCATCGCCCGGCTGATTGCTGATATCGACAACGCGCGAGATCACGTGCATCTGCTGTACTACATCTTCGCCAACGACGAGACGGGGCGCGCGGTGGTCGAGGCCCTGCTGCGTGCCACCCAGCGCGGCGTTGCCTGCCGGGTGCTGATGGATGGCTATGGTTCCAAAGACGCCCTGCGGCATATGGCCGACCAGTTGCGACGACAGGGAATCGAAGTTCACGAGACGCTGCCCGTCCGGTTTTTCCGCCGAAAATCGGCGCGGTTTGATCTGCGCAATCACCGCAAGATCGCGGTGCTGGATGGCAAGATCGCGTACATCGGGTCGCAGAACATTGTGAACCGCGATTTCAAGAAAGGGATCGTCTACGAAGAACTCGTTGCCCGGGTGACCGGTCCGGTCGTGTTGCAACTGCAGGCCGTCTTTTTGACCGATTATTTCATCGAATCAGAAACCAGCGCCCTGCCGCAGGACTGCTTTCCGCTGGCCGAAACGACCGGCGTCATTGCCGCCCAGGCTCTGCCCAGCGGGCCGGGTTATCCGCACGCGAATCTGCAGAATCTCATTGTGTCGCTGCTGCATGCGGCCCGCACGCGGGTTGTGATCACCACGCCGTACTTCATCCCCGACGAGGCGATTCTGTATGCCATGAAAATCGCCGTCATGCGGGGAGTCGCTGTCCATCTGATTCTCTCGCGCACCGCTGACCAGATTCTTGTCTGTCAGGCGCAGCGGTCCTATTACGACGAACTGCTGGAAGCCGGGGTGCAGTTGTACCTGTATCGCGAGCGACTGCTGCATGCCAAATTCCTGACGTTCGACGATCAGGTGGCGATGATCGGCTCAACCAACCTCGACATGCGGTCGTTCCTGCTCAATGAAGAAGTGGTATTGCTGGTCTACAACCCCCAGGCCATTCACGAGCTGCAGTCCATTCAGGAACGCTACATGGGGGCTTCCGACACGCTGACGCTCGACGCCTGGCGACAGCGTTCGCGACTCCGTCAGGTCATCGAGAACACGGCCCGACTCGTCGACTCGGTGCTGTAGCCCAGCGATCGACCGACTTAGATCTACGACGTCGTGATTTGGGGTCGTCGCGTGCCGATCGGCCGGCTGGCGCTATGAAGTGGATGCCCCGGCGCTCTCGCCTGGCTCACGTTGGAATCGGCCGAACCCCATCGGACAGCGAACCCCCAAACTGCCCACTCCCGCAGCGACAACCCCCAGACAACCCAGCCTGCCAACGCCAGGCGCTGTGGCCGTCAAAACCGGTACTCTTTTCCCAAGTGGCGTTCCGATTTCGTCGATGATTATAGAAACGACTCGATGTCGGAAATTGGATGGAACCGCAACTGCCGCAGAAGACTCATGCTGAATTTTCTGGAAAAAAAGGATCGCTGGGGCAACGGATTGTCCTTGTGGGTGATTGTAGGAATGGTATTCCTCATCCCCATCAGCGTGTGGAGCCTCATGTCGGTCAAGTTGGAAAACGAGGTCCAGGACTGGATCCCGAAGGACAACGCCGACTACAAGGTCGTCGAATGGTATCGTCGCCACTTCCCGCTCGATGAGGTGGTGCTGTTCACCTGGGAAGGTAGCAGCCTCGACGACCCGCGCTCTGAACAACTCGTTCAGAAGATTCGGGGGACGCCCGACGCGCACGGGAAACTGCGAGGCGGTTCGCGTTATTTCGAACGCGTCTGCACGCCGCACGATCTGCTGGCGCGGATGCGGAAGAATAAAATCTCTGCAGACGATGCCATCGAGCGCCTCGAAGGCGTGTTGATCGGCTCCGGTCCCGTGCGGGTCCGCCTGACCGAATATGGCCGGGCCCGTCGTGACAAAGTCATCGACTGTTTGAAACAAAAAGCCCAGAGTTCGCTGGGCATCACCCTGGAAATCCTGCCGGCGAGTGCGGGCAGTGAATCGCCCGCTGCCGAAGGTGCGTCGGGCAGTGAACCGGCCCTCGCCGATCACGACGTCGCCACCCCGGCCGAAACGTCCGCCGACGGTTCGAGCGAAGACACAGAAGTCGCCGCGGCAGATCTGGTTCCCCGACTGGCGCCCCATGATCTGATCATCAACTGGCGCGGCCAGCACTGGGATCGGGAAAAGCTGGCCGCGTTCAAGATGCTGTCGAAAGAACTGCGTCTGCCGGCCACCGCCAATCGCGAGAGCAGTGCTCTGCTCATCGAAGACTGCTTCCGCGCACCGGGAACACCGATCGCATTTGCCGTCTACCTGTCTGAAGCGGGCAATGCCGATCGCAACGCCGCCTTCCAGTGGCTGCTGACCGCCGCCCAGGAATCCGGCATTCCGGCCGACGCGATCCACATGGGTGGCAGTGCGGTCGTCGGCTCGGCGCTCAACCGCGAAGTGATCAAGTCGGTCTGGGACAAGAGTGTCCCCGTGACACACCTGCACCGCCGTTCGATCATCCTGTTGTCGGGACTGGTCGGCGGTATCCTCGCATTCTGGATGCTGAAGAGCTTCAAGCTGGCGGGGATGGTGCTGGGGGTCTCGTACTACACGATGTTGATCTCGACCGCCCTGGTGCCGCTGACCGGCGGCACGATGAACATGGTGCTCGTGGTCCTGCCCACGCTGATCCTGGTGACCACGCTGTCGGTGGCGATTCACATCGCCAATTACTGGCAGCATGCCGCCGCTGCAAATCTGAAATCGGCCGTCGCCGAAGCGATCAAGACCGCGTACGTCCCCTGCCTGTGGGCGGGCCTGACGTCAGCCATCGGCCAGGCGTCGCTGGTGACGAGTTCGCTGGCTCCGATCCGCGATTTCGGCATCTACTCGGCCGTCGGCACGTTGATCTCACTGGCGGTCACGCTCTACGGCTTGCCGGCCCTGTTGCAGATCTGGCCCAGCAAGCCGCCGCGCCCCGAAGAACTCGACAACGCCTTCTGGCACGGCCTGGCCGCCTGGATTGCCCGGCATCATCGGCTGGTCACCGTCATGAGCCTGCTTGTGACCGGCATCGCGATCGTGGGACTCAAATCGTTCAAGACCGAAACCAAAGTCATTCGCTACTTCGCCGACACCACTCGGACTGTCCGCGACTATGAATTCATTGAAGACCGGATGTCGGGCATTATTCCGGTGGATGTGATTGTCCGTTTCGACCGGGAAAGCCAGCAGGCCACCAAGTTCCTGCAACGGCGTGACCTGGTGCAGCGGATCCAGAGCGAGATGGAACAGATCCCCGACATCAGCGGCTCACTCTCCCTCGTCGACTTTCTGCCGACGGTCGCCGATCCGGGTGAGCAGTCGAGCACTCGCGAACGGGCGAAGTACAGCGCCACGTCGCGCATCATCGAAGAGCGAGTCAAATCGGGCGAACAGGCCGGGTCTCGATCGCTGCTGTCGATCGCCGAGAAGGCGACCGAGTTCAACGCCGATGGCGACGAACTGTGGCGCATCACCGCACAAGTGGCCGTGATGTCGCGTCGCGACTACCAGGACCTGCGGCAGGAACTCGATCACATCTGCAGTCGCGTGCTGCGGAAGGTCGCCGGCACGGCTGAGAAGGTTCCCCCGGTGGGGGCACTGCGGAATTACCATCCGGGCGCCAGCCATTTCGTGACGGGTGAGATTCCACTGTTTCTGGCCACCCAGAGCGAACTGCTCGAGAGCTTCATCACCAGTTTCGTGGGTGCGTTTTTAAGTATCGCACTGGTGGTCATGATCGTGTTGCGGAACCCCATCGCCGGTTTCCTGGCGATGATCCCCAATGTGCTGCCGATCGTCGCCGTCTTCGGAATCGTCTCGTGGTGCGGCGTCCAGATCGACATTGGTTCGACCGTGACAGCCTCGATTGCCCTGGGCATCACCATCGACGGCACCCTGCACTTGATCACCTGGTTCAAGCTGGGGATTGAAGAAGGGAAGTCGCGAGCTGAAGCAGTCGCACTCGCCATGGGTCATTGCGGCCCGGCGATGTGGCAGACCACTCTCGTTGTCAGCGTGGGCCTGTTGATGCTGTACCCCTCGGCCCTGATTCTCATCAGTCGATTTGGGTGGCTGATGACCGCCCTGCTGGGAGCCGCCTCGGTGAGCGATCTGATTCTGACCCCGGCCCTGCTGGCCGGCCCCCTGGGATACATCATCGAGCGCCTGGCGCGCGGTGAACCGGTCGAGGCTGAAGCAGAAAACGAAGACGAGGACACGGAACCCGAGGTCGAAGCGGTCGATGCGGTTCCCGCGCCCCACATCGAATCGAGCACGGTCGGGGTCCCCCCGAAACCGCATCTGATTCGCAAAGTGGTTCGCATTCGCCGGGCCGAATAGCACCTGTTTCTCAAGGCGAAACGCGAAATCCTGCTTGACGGTCTGTCCCCCGGCGTATAGATTAGGTGACTGTCAGGAGCCTTACCAAGATGTCGTTGAACCTGCTGTCGCTGAACCTGCTGCTTAGCCCCTCATCACGAGGACGGTCTTAGGTTCCCACAGCATCCCCCAAGGATCACCCAAACCCTGAGACCAGCCGGTCCCAGGGTTTTTTTGTTTGGCATCGTGACTGACTCGGTTATTTCGTTTCGACACCCCCTTTTCGAGCAAGAGCGCCCATGTCTTCTGATCGCGTCATCATCTTCGACACCACGCTCCGCGATGGTGAACAATCGCCCGGCTGCAGTATGAACACTGCGGAAAAGCTGGAGGTCGCCGGCGCGCTGGTCGATCTGGGTGTCGATGTGATCGAAGCCGGGTTTCCCATTGCCTCACCCGGCGACTTTGAAGCTGTGCAGGCCATCGCCCGACAGTTTGGCGATCGCGGACCGAAAATCTGCGGACTGGCCCGCTGCCGCGACGAAGACATTGACCGCGCCGGCCACGCGTTGCAGGACGCCAAGTACCGCCGAATCCACGTGTTTCTCGCGACGAGCTCGATCCACCGCCAGTACAAGCTGCAGATGGAAAAGCCCGAGATCATCGCCAAGGCCATCGAATCGGTGACCCGCGCCAAGGGGTTCTGTGACGATGTCGAGTTCTCGCCCGAGGATGCTGTCCGCACAGAACTCGACTTCCTCGCCGAGGTTGTCGAGAAGGCCATCACGGCCGGTGCCACGACGGTGAACATCCCCGACACGGTGGGCTACGCGACCCCGGCGCATTATTTCCAGGTAATCTCGTATCTCAAAAAGAACGTCCCCAACATCGACCAGGCGATCATCAGTTCACACTGTCATAACGACCTGGGTCTCGCGGTTGCCAACAGTCTGTCGGCGGTGGAAGCGGGCGCCCGCCAGGTCGAATGCACCATCAACGGCTTGGGCGAGCGGGCCGGCAACGCGGCCCTCGAAGAAATCGTGATGGCGCTGCGCACCCGCCACGACTACTACAAGCTCTCGACCGGCATCAACACTCGCAAACTGTGCGGGATCAGCCGATTGGTGTCGAGCATCACCGGCATGACGGTGCAGCGCAACAAGGCCATCGTCGGCCAGAACGCGTTCGCCCATGAAGCCGGCATTCACCAGCATGGCATGCTGAAGGAACGCACCACCTACGAGATCATGCGTCCGGAAGATGTCGGTTTCACCGGCAGCAACCTGGTGCTCGGCAAGCACAGTGGACGACATGCGTTTCGAGACCGCATTGCCCAGTTGGGTCATCAACTCGACGAAAAGACATTTGAAAAGGTCTTCGACGACTTCATCGCCCTCTGCGACAAGAAGAAGAACGTCTACGACGCCGACATCCAGGCACTTGTCGAAAACCGCCAGACAGAAACTCCCGATCGCTGGCAACTGGTGAGCTTCCACACTTCGGCCGGCACTTCGGCGATTCCGACCGCCACCATTGAACTCGTCGAGAACGGGCAGGCGCCTGTCCGTGACGCGGCCATTGGCGATGGACCGATCGACGCGGTCTTCAATGCCCTGGAACGCGTGATCGGCATCTCGGCCCGCCTGCAGAACTATCAGGTCCGCAGCCTGACGATGGGGAAAGAAGCCCAGGGTGAAGTGCTGGTCGAGATCGAGCACAACAACAACGTGTTTCACGGACGAGCGACCAGTACCGATATCATCGAGGCCAGTGCGCTGGCGTATCTCAAGGCGCTGAACAAAGCCGCGGCGAATCGGAATCCTCACAAACCGATTCACGCGCAACATGCCTGATCGGCTGTTGCTGCGCACACGAGAGCGAGATCAGCTTCCGCGAACCTGATCTCGGCAGCATCGAGCGGCACAGGGGTCCGTCATCGGCCCCTGTGTTCCGCTGGCCGTTCGCCTATAATCTGTTACAGGCACCCGCCGAGATTCAGGATCATCGGCCCGTCCGCGTGCGGCACTTTTCCCACGCTTTCGACTCGCGCGATCCTGAACTGAGCTTTCCTTGTTACGGACCACTGCATGCGGCGACTTTTTCTGATTCTGCCGATATCTGCCGTCCTGATCGGCGGACTCGCCGCGTTCAAACTCACACGGCAGTACGAGCCCCTCACGAGTCGGGATTACGAGAAACCTCCGCCGGCCCCGCGCTTCCTGCTGGCCGATGAGCATTCCCGCATTGTTCGGCTGGAACGATACCTGGGTCGACAGAAGATCCTGGTCGTGTTTTTCGATGGCACAAACGGCCCCGATGGCAGTCCGCTGGTCTCGACGTTGAAAGACCGGTACGCCGACTTGAAACGGACCGGCGCGGCCATCCTGGCGATCAGTGCGTCGCGACCGGCGCAGAATCGGTACGGTGCCAACCTCGAACGCCGCAAGTCAGCGACGGCAGATCAGGCCGAAGAACTGCATTACCCGTTCCCGCTGTTGTCAGACATCGTCGAGTACGATGTGCATAAGCGGTACGGAGCCTTTGACGAACAAGCCAACACCCCCCGGGAAGGGATCTTTGTCATCGACCGCACCGGACTCATCCAATATTCGCACCTCGGTCCCGATCAACTGGGGACGATCGACGACTGGGTACGGGAACTGCGGGACGTGCGCTGACCGAACACATTCGCTGCAGCACGCCGCCACCCCCTCGAACGAGGGCTGACGTAAGTTTTATCGACACACGACCAACTCAAACCGACGACTGAATTTGATGCCCCGGCCCACGCGAACCGCGAGACGAGTTCTGCATGGCATCGGGCGATTCCTTGAGAAGCAACCCAACCATGCCCGACACAACCGCCCCCAAGCCCCCCCGTTCCATCTCGGGAAAGTTCGTCGTCCTGGGGTTATTCGGCTTCAGCATCCTCATGGTTTCCTTCATCTATGCTTTTGCCCTGATCGAACTGGGACCGTTCGAGCCCTTGGCCCGCGCGATC
>JAFEBR010000210.1 GCA_018242565.1 Planctomycetota bacterium
CCGAGTTCGGACCGAAGCTCTGGAAAATCGAAGAATTCGACAAGGTCGTTCGCTGGGGGGATAAAGGAAAGATCTACCGAGATCCGAAAACGGGGCTTTGGTGGTCGAAAGACGTTTCCGGACACGGCGGAAGCGCGTGGAAGTTGTTCGAGGACAATGGAAAGGGCTTACGCTGGGTTAGCGACGCCGACAAATTCGGGAATTATATCCCAAATAAGCACAAGGGGGCCGTTAGGCCAATTTATTCCATGGAGCAACCTGTCATCATGATTACGTCAGCAGAGGAGTTTATTCGATTGCGACTTAGCGACGACTTGGCAGAGTACAGCCGGTCTGCGTCGGAGCCCGCCGCCGAGAATGTGTGGCGAACCATTATTGCGGACCACCCGGAAATGTGGATCTGGGTAGCCCACAATAAAACAATTCCAGATTCGGTTATTCGTCAACTGTTTCAGCTAAACGATGGTGCAGTAAACTCCACACTCGCACGGAAGCGCAAGACCCCTCCGGATGTTTTGGCTGGGCTTGCAAAGAGTGACGATCCCGCGATTCGGTTGGGGGTAGCGAAGAACGCAAAGACCCCCGGCCAGATTTTGGCAGCCCTGGCAAACGACGATTGGAGTGAAGTTAGGATTGCAGTAGCCCAGCGGCTGTTGGGGGCGCCCAGAGGGGGCGGTGCACAGTAGGGCTGCCCGCAAAATCGACGGATGCACTTGCCCGCCCGGCGGGGCACCCACCCTTTCCGAATACGGGAACACAGGTGCGTCGGTAAAAGGAAAGTGCCACCCACCCTAATTTTCGGTTCACAGATTACCAGACGTTTATGCGTATGTCAGAGTTTGTCGGACGTCAAAGTTCAGTCGACGGAGCGGGCGTATTTCGCGCCAGAAGAGCGCCCAGAGAGTAGATTGGCCCGGCCAAAATCCCTCAAGCGGCCAGTCCGGGCAGGCGTTTGCGCCAGGAAAAGAAGGACGGCAGGCTCACCCGTTCACGCCGGCAGAATTCCGGGATCGTCAGCCCGGACCGCTCCCAACGATCCAACCTCTCCCGCCATCGCGCCGCCGCTCCGTGACGTTTGCTGCCACCAACCGTGGTTTGGGCTCCTTCCTTCAAACCCATCGGCTTCTTTCGTCACCCGACCGCGATCCGCAGTTCGACTGGATCGGCGGGACGCTTACCATAAAATCACGGCAGGCATGGCAGGGCCTGCAGCAATTGGCATACACCTCTCTGCCGGATATCTTAACGCGTGCTGTGTCCCGAGTGGAAAAGCCAACCTGAGAAGGTACGAGTCATCTGTACGATGGATGACGACGATTTGGAGATTCTTGAGGCGGCAGGGTATCCGGAACACATCCTGGAAATCGTGCGCCGCAAAAGCACGGAAGACCCGTTTGATCTCATGCTTCATGACCGTGCGCGCAACGCGCTGGCGTCAATCGGGACGACTGCACTGCAATTTCTTGAGGACAATCCTGGAATGTCGAAAGTCGAGCTTGCCGCGAAGCTTGGAAAAGGCGTGTCCGCGCTCGGCTTGATTATGGCGGTCTACAGCGACGCAGTGAAGTTGGGCAAGGTTCGCGATATCGCAAGAGATCTGCTGATTCGCCAAATCCTGGAACGGTTTCCCTGTGGTTGGTCTTCCATCGGCCCGGTAGGCCCTTTAGTTAAAATCGGCATGTGGCGCTCGCACGTTTGTGATTTTGGTCGCGATCCGAACTTTTGCCTTTATGCAAAGCACATTCTTCGCGACCCGACCGTCGATCATCCGCCTGCAGATGATTGGAAGCCGAAACTTCGTGAGGATCCCTTGATTGATGCGGTTTTTGAACGATTGTGGCCTCGATAATTGACGTTCTCGGGTGCAACGGGGGCGCAACGGGCGATGCGTAATTTCAGGGATTCAGAAATCACGGACACAGCCTGTTTGCCGGCCACACCCTTCAGCACCGCAACCACACCGAGTCTGTCACTCGCTCGTTGTTTCAAGACGTCGCATGGCGCACGACCGCCAGCACCTCGGGATGTGATCCATTGCGGCACATTTGAGGACAGTCGCCCCGACAGAACTGTCGTCGCTGAAGCCTGCGGCCCTTCACTGCCCCGATCGTCACTTCGCTGGAACATGCCCCATCCCCCCTGGGAAGTCGCGGGCATTCCACTATGGCGCACGGTACAGGGGTGGTTTTTGAATCGGACCGCCAAAATCTGCTAACGATGAAACCGCCGCTTGGCACTTACCTGTCTTTCGGATAATGTCACTTACGCTGTGTCCTGAGTCATTACATACACAGGCTCGCCAATGAGTCATTTCACCGGCAAAACCTTCGAAGATCTTTTTCTTGAGAACTCCGGCGCTCGGTTCGAAGGTCACTCATTTGAAGAATGTCGATTTGTCAACGTTTCACTGTCGCAGGATCTGGACGTCTCTCGGCGGACAATCCTACGGGAAACGGTCTTCTTGAATTGCATTGTGAATCATGTGCGATGCAACAACATTATCGTCGAAGATGTCGTAGTCGACGGGCTGACGGTCCGACTGGATCCGTTCTTCATCAACGGTACGGTTTTCAAGCAAGTGACCCTGAAAGGCAAGATCGGTACGCTTTGCCTGCGGGGAAAGCCGCTGCCGGGGTTGGCCGCGGGCACCGGATTTGAAACGGACGAAGTCGCCCCGCTGCTGGCCGCGAACGCGGAATACTACAAGCATGTCGATTGGGCGTTGGACATCAGCGAAGGGCTCTTTTCTGCGATCGACATTGAAGGGATTCCAGTGCATCTCATTCGGCGAGACCCGGCCACTCAATTTGTTATTACCCGACGCCGCGCAACTGAAATCGACTGGCTCAATTTTGAATTCCAAGGCGATTATGCGCCCGGAGTGCTGGATATCTTCCTGAAAGATCGTCCGGAGGACTCTGCGGTTGTGATTGTCGCGGGCAAACGAAGCCGAACTTTTCGAGAGACTCTGGCCGATCTGCAAATGCTGCGGGAAAAGGGTGTCGCGGAGCCCGACTGACATCACACTGTCTCGCAGCCAATTAAAAAGTCTGATGCGTGGGCCATGCGGGCCTTCAGCCACCGGCGCCGCGGCGCGGAGACAACGATCGAGACTAGACGGACGAACCACCGGAGCAGAAGCATTCAGTTTACGCCACTCGGCGACGATTTCCTGATGCCCTCGACCATGAGCCTGCCGATTTGAGGGCGTCTGGAGTACGATTGTTCGCTTGTTGAGGCAATATCTGGGGAATTGCGGAGGCAAAACATGCTGCGGCCCGCAATGCTGCCGACACCAATCTGCAGCAAACCGTTCGAATCCAGACTGGTCGGCTTAGAGCCACCGCGAGTGCAACCGCATACGCCAGAGGAGACTGAGGACAGTGTTGTCTGAAAGCCAAAATGTTTGGAGTCCAGGTTGGACGGATCGAATCCATACCTCGGTTCGCTCGCTGGGTTTTGCTGACTTGACGCAGTTGCTGGATTCCATGCCCGCGGCACCGTACAGCGAAGTCGCCCATCACCTTGGGAAGTTTGCTCCCATTCAAATCGTCGCCGTGCAATTCAAAGAGGCTAGATTAGCCAACCGCGTGAGAGACGCGGCGAAAGACAGTCTCAGCAGGAACCTGAATGAACAGCTTCCCGGGGGATGGGGAAGCGGGAACAATGCGGATTTCAAGCAGGCATCTGCCCTCGCAAATTGGTTCAGCGAACTGACCGTCACTGGTGAATGCGGCATCTTTAAGGACGTTGCAAATGAGATTCTGGAGCATTTCGATGCCCCTTTCGGATGGAAGCCCAATGGGCCAAACGATCCCGTCATTGAAAAGGCCTTCAACCAATGGTGGATGCATAAAATACCCCAGTAATTTCGACAGAGTATTGATACGCAACGTGCGGATGGAACGATGAAGAGCCAAGTAGCAGCTCGATTGACGCTCGGCCAGTGCGATCTTCGCGTCGGATAAGGCATACGATGAAGCGATTCGAACAAAGATCGTTCGGCGCGTGACTTGGATGAAGAAAGGACCGACAGGGTGACCATGTTTTCGTTTCAGCCGTTTGTCGGCCCCTTGCCTCTGCGGTTTGGAATGACACCCGAGGAAGTCGCAGCCTTGATTGGGCTTCCTGAAAGAGTCCATCCGAGTCCGTTCGGAAACAGATTGGAATCGCGACCAGATTTCGACCTGGCATACGACGCCAATTCGAGGCAACTGACCGAGGCCGTATTCTCGGCGGGTCCGATGTTTCTTCAGGGAGTCAACCTATTTGCTGTTGACGATCTTCTGGGCTTTCTCCGAAAGTTCGACCCCGATCCACAGTTGGCGGTGGGAATCGTCTTCTTTGTGAAATTGGGGCTGCGATTGTCGGGGTTTCACGATAGCGCTGTAGACCAGAACGCAATCGGTCTCACAGCCGAGGGACATTGGGATGAATTCATCGAAGACTTCGAGCCATTCGACCAAGTAGTATGCGGACGGATTCGCACCGTGTTCGGAACCCCAAGGCGTGATACACTCGACTCGTGGACCTGCGTTCCGCTTCTATTTGGAAAGTCCCGACTTGAATTCTCGACGAGCCTTGCCTGTTTGCGGTTTTTCAACCGCGACAACCAACAACCGAGCACCTTCCACGGAAGAGCCGGTATGATTCGGAACGTTGACTACTAAATGCAGACCTGTCCAAACAATCTCGAGGGTTTAGTACGCGACTCTGAGTTTGCTTCCAACTGGAGTACCGCGGGGTCTGAGCCGCTGCTTCAGTTGGTGTGCCACTGCGATTGTTGCGAGTTTTCCGTCGAGCTAAGCGACAAGAACTCGGTTCGGGCCACCTGTGCAACGTGCGAAAGAACTCACACGGTTTACGATTTGTCGCTTTATCCAGCTGCGTCAAAAGTTCCTGGGCCAGAGGTGTTCCGGGAGATCCGCGTCTCGGACGCCCGTACGTCGCAGGTCTTCCTCGAATTCGAATATTCAGCGCCCGAACCAGACGTGCCGCCGAACAGAGATGACATAACCTGGTTTGTCTTGTACATGCGGGACCGCAGCGGCAATTTGGTGGAGGTCGTCAACGACGAAACGGCGTGAAGCCCGCGAATCAGGCAGTCGTCCATTTCTGCGGTTCGACTTCGCCCTGTACAGAAATCGCCGATCTGAGTATGGAGCATGGGGACACTCCACTTCAGGCCACACAGTTGCAAAACTCGGCGGACTGTGTATCAAAAATGAACAGTAGTGCGTGTCGTACAGTGTTGCTCCATGAGGCAACGACCGGGTTGGCATTCGAACGCGATCGCCCTGAATGGGCGAAAAAAGACCGTGGCAAACCCACGGCTCTCCCGTTACGCGTCGGATAATAGGTCGACGGGGCAAGCAGCGACCCGATGACGCAGCGACGGGGTGGTGCTGTGATGACGCGAGCGAGCCACCGGGTTGATCCCGGTGGTATCGGCGTGGAGCGGCGACAGCGGCCGAATGTGCCGACATAGCGTACGGCGCGGGAGCACTCGACGTTGTGTGGCGCTCCGGCGAGCGAGTAGAAATTCCAGGCAACCCGGCCGAGAGAATTCGCGGATTCATCACGTGTTTGAGAGCGAAGCGGATACTGCCGGGATAAACCCGGCAGCTCGCTGGGCTGCTTGCTCCGAGGGCATTCGCTGGGGCATCGCAGCGTTTCACGCGGTAGCCGCGAAACTGGCCTTCCCCCGGAAAACCACGCCGACGAGCACCATCTCGGCTCTCCTGTCCCTTGCTCTCCTGCTCCCCTGTTCTCCTGTCTCCTGCTCTCTACACCGCTGACAAGTTGAAAACTTGTCCCACGAAAGTTCACCTCGTGTATTGACAACCGTACACGTAGTTAATATATTACAGATATACACATCGTTATTACAAGATATTCGACTGGAGTTGCCATGAAAAGAGCAAACAGAGTCAAAGCCGTCTTCGCACCCCGTTGTGACGAAGAAGCCGATTTCGAGACCCGGGCCCAGTTTCGGGCTCA
>JAFEBR010000211.1 GCA_018242565.1 Planctomycetota bacterium
CTGCATGGTTCCCAATCTCTCAACCAATCAGACAGATAATGCCACGCCGTGACACCACGCGGGAGACCTGCGCCGAACAAGCGGAACTCGACCCAAAAATATCCGTGAAATCCGCGCCATCCGCGGTTCCCTGTAGTTTTTCTGTTTTCGTGTGGTTCGTGTATTTCGTGGTTCCCAACCGTTCAACCGCGTCACATCCGTCGTGGGACAAGTTTTCAACTTGTCAGCGCACCGCGGTCCGCGTAAATGGGCCGGTCATCAGCCCAGAGATTCCACCCACTGATGGTTCTTCCCGCACCCGCTGACCGCAATTCCCTTCGAACGGTTTGCGGAATGGAGGGATCCACAGATTGAAAAGATTTCCGCGGATTAATGAAAAAAAGGGGGGCCGACCGGATCGAAAGCGGTGTCCCAAAGCCGTCGGGAATACAGATTCGCCGAAATGCCCGCGCCGCCGAACCACAAGCGCCGAGATGACAATTCGCCCGGATCCGAAAACAAGAAATCTGCGACAATCTGCGCCAATCTGTGGATCTCCCCTTTGTTCGTCTTTGTGGTCCTTCGCGTTCATTGGGGTTTCCATCTCGCAACCCGTCGACCAGACAAATCCACGCCACGTTGCCCCTCGGGAGACCTGTGCCGAACGGAGTGGGGCGGGTGCGCGGGGCCGGGCGGTGAGACGTGCCTGACAAGTTACAAACTTGTCTCACGGGGGGTGACCGTTCATCCTCGATCTTTGCCCCTTGGATTTCGTATTCTGTAGGCTCAGGCGAATCCAGCATATCCGTCAGCCCAAACTCAGGAGCCACGTGCATGGCCTCGGCAACCTATTTCTTCAGTCGGCGTGAGTTCCTCAAAGCGAGTCTCGTAACGGGTGCCGCCTGCGGGTTGCCAGCCTGGTTTGTAGAAGAATCGCTCGCGCAGAACCCCGCCACTCAGTCCACCTCGGCGAACGACAAACCCGGAATTCTGCTGGTCGGTTGCGGCGGCATGGGAACCGGAGATGCCACCGCCGCCTTGAAATTCGGCAACGTGGTTGCGGTCTGCGATGTCGATCGCAACCGCATGGGCGAACGGGCCGAGAGGTTCAAGGCGGAAGGTAAATACACCGACTTCCGTAAGGCGCTCGAACACAAAGGGGTCGACATCGTCATCAATGCCACGCCCGATCACTGGCACACCTTGATCAATCTGCATGCCCTGCGGGCCGGCAAAGACATTTACAGTGAAAAACCTCTCACCCTGACGATCGCCGAAGGGCGAAAACTGGTGGCCGTCGCCCGGGAAACAAAACGGGTGCTGCAGACGGGCAGCCAGCAACGCAGTTCGCCACGGTTTCGGCTGGCGTGTGAACTGGTTCGGAATGGCCGACTGGGAAAGTTGCAACGCATTGTCACGGTGCTGCCGACTGGTCTGACGGGTGGACCGTTCGCGGCGAAGCCTGTACCCGCTGAACTGGATTGGAATTTCTGGCAAGGTCCGACACCAGAGACCGAGTACGTCCCCGAGCGGTGCCACATGACCTTTCGGTTCTGGTACGAATACTCGGGAGGCACACTGACCGACTGGGGCGCCCACCACAATGATATTGCCCAATGGGGTAATGGCACCGAACGATCCGGACCGGTCTCGATCGAGGGGAAAATTCTCAGTCAGGCAGTCGCCGGCGGCTACAGCACACCGTCGCGGTACGAAGTGGAGTACACCTACGCCAACGGCGTCAAACACACCTGCCGGACTACCCCGCACGAACAATTTACAGGCGCACCGATTGGCCAGTTGCAGCCGACTGACGAAAGGAATGGTATCCGTTTTGAAGGACCAGAAGGGTGGATCTTCGTGAACCGCGACAAGATCGAAGCGAGCCGTCCTGAAATCCTGTCGGAAGAATTGCCTGCCGGTGCCGAGCGGCTAGCCGTGAGTCAGAATCACATGGGGAATTTCTTCGACTGCGTCCGATCGCGGCAGGCGCCGATCTGCGAACCGGAAATCGGTCATCGCAGCGTGTCAGTCTGTCATCTGGGGGTCATCGCGCTGCGGACCGGACGAAAGCTGAACTGGGATCCGGTTCGTGAGGAATTCGTGGGGGACCCGGCCGCCAACGCCTACGTGAGCCGGGAAATGCGAAAGCCGTGGAGTCTGGATGTCTAGCCACTGGCGGTGCGATGCGTACGTGCCGCCAGGCCCGGACTGTGCACCAATTCCATCGGCAGGTTTCAATACAGATTTCGACTTGTCCGCCTGCATGCAGGTGGCGGGAAACATCATGCCACCCGTCGCGCGGTGTTGATATCGCGAATTTGCCTCACGAGAGGGACCGATGCTCCTGAGTTCCACCGACTTGCTGTCCCGCCTGGGGGCGGGGGAATCGATTGCGGCCCTGTGTACCGCGGCAGGAATCACCCGCGAGGAATTTGCGACCTGGTGGCGCTACGAAACAACCCGCCGTGTCCCCCCGACGACCGGGCTCCACCAGGCCGCCGTTAAGGGGGCGGTCCGCATTCAACGCGATGAACGTGGTGTGCCGCACATCACGGCCGAGAATGATGACGATCTGTTCTTCGGGTTTGGCTATGCGACGGCTCAGGATCGACTGTTTCAGTTGGACTATCTGCGTCGCCGCGCGCTGGGCCGACTGGCGGAAATTCTGGGGGCGGAAGCGTTCGAGTCGGACCTGACCAGTCGGACGGTGGGACTGTATCTGATCGCCGAACGTGAATGGGAACAGTCGCCTGACGAGACGCGCCGGTTACTGACCGCCTATGCGGCCGGGGTTAATGCCGTGATCTCCGCGAGTGCGGGGTGCCTGCCGATTGAGTTTGACCTGCTGGGCTACACGCCGGAACCGTGGCGTCCACAGGATTGCCTGGCCATTACCGGGGAATTTCGCTGGTATCTGACCGGTCGTTTTCCGGTGATTGTGATCCCCGAACTGGCCAAACGCTGCCTGGGTTCCGGCCCATTGTACCAGGCGTTCCTGCAGGCCGAGGCGGATGCCGAAGCCATTCTGCCTGCCGGATCGTATCCGCGCGCGAGAGGAGCGACGCAACCGGGCAGTGCTACGATCGGCGACCCGGCGGAAGGACTGGGGAGTAATAACTGGGTGGTCAGCAGCAACAGGTCGGCCAACGGGAAGCCACTCGTGGCCAGCGACCCGCATATCGCGTTTGGAGCGGTCTCGTGCTGGCATGAGGTGCATCTGCAGGGCGGTTCGTTCCATGTCGCAGGAACCGCCTACGCCGGCATGCCAGCGATCATGATCGGCCGGACTGAACAGGTGGCCTGGGGGATCACCAATAACATCTGTTCGCTCCGCGATCTGTACCAGGAACGGACTGATCCGGCCCATCCTGGTTGCTTTTACTACGACGGAACCTGGGAACCCGCCCGCGAGCGAGTCGAGGTCATTCAGGTGAAAGGCCGCGAAAGTGTGCGCGAGACGGTTCGCCTGTCGCGGAATGGCCCCCTGGTCGATGACATTCTGCCGCCGCCGGCGCGCGGTACCGGTCCGGTCTCGCTCACCTGGCAGGGAACTGCGTATTGCGGCTGGATTCCCGCACTCCTCAACATGAATCGCGCGCGATCGTCGGCTCAACTTCGCCAGGCAACGGAACCGTGGCGGGTCCCGACCTTTTGCGTGGTGTACGCCGATGTCGCCGGCGATATCGGATTCCAGTGCACAGGGCAGATTCCAATTCGGCAGCACTGGGAACGGGGCTATCGGCCCGGCTGGGATCCCGCACACCAGTGGGTGGGCGAAATCCCCTGGAGCGAGATGCCGCATCTGCAGAATCCAGCGCGCGGCTGGATCGGGACGGCGAACAACCGCGTGGCTGCCGACGATTTTCCCTACCCTCTCGCCGGGACCTGGGCCAATGGTTATCGGGGCATCCGCATTCGAGAAATGATCGAGGCCCAACCACAGGTATCGATGGCGGACATGGCGCAGATGCAACAGGACAGCCTGTCGTTAAGAGCAGTGGCATGTGTTCCGCAACTCGTGGCGTTCCTCGACTCGCTCGCGGGACAGACCAGCCAGACGAACCACTCGTTGCCAACGATTTCTCGCAAGGAGGGGACGCGTTACGTTGAAATTCCGCTCGTGCCGGAAGTGATTGGACCCACGCGGGCCGTACGCAAGTTGCTGGCGGCCTGGAATGGACGGATGGATCCCGATCAGGTCGCCGCGTCGATTTTCTCCGTCTTCTTCACGCGCTGGAGCGAGCGGGTGGCCGCTGAGCGGTTCCTGGATCAGCCGGTGGCGGCACTGGCCAGCGGTGCGATAGGGGGGCTGGCCGTTGAACTGCTGGCCGAAGATCGCGCGGGCTGGTTTCGCAATGATCTGGATCGGCGGAGCGCTTTGGCCGGCGCATTTTTCGCGGCTCTCGATGAATTGATGGAACGACTCGGGCCGGACATGGACGAGTGGACCTGGTGTCGACTCCACACGTTGGAACAAAAGCACGTGTTGTCGGGGCGCGGAGATCTGGGAGAATTGCTCGACCGGGGTGGCGTGCCAGTACGGGGCGATTTTGTGACGGTCTGCAATACGGGTCTGTCGCCTGATTTCAAAGCTCCCAC
>JAFEBR010000212.1 GCA_018242565.1 Planctomycetota bacterium
ACGTAGATCCGATGCGGGTCAACCGCGTAGGCGCTGCTCAAATCGTCGAGCAACGCCGCAATGAATTTCACATCATCCACACCGTTCTCCGCGGCAGGCCCGCGGCAATCTCCGGCGTTCCAGAAGAAGTTATCTCCTTCGCCCGTTCCGTTGGGAAACACGGCGATGAACCCCGCCTGGTCCGCCTTATCATCCAACCCCGACAGCCATGCGAGCATCGGACCATTCATCGTCGAGCCATGCAGCGCAATGACGACCGGTAACGGTGATCGACGATCAAATCCACGAGGGAGATGCAGGAAGTACGACCGCTTGCGTCCATCGACCACGAGGGTCCTCACGGGCCCCGGACGAAAAAACCAGGAGAAATAGTAGTTCACAAGACGCATGGCGTTCTCAATACCGTTCAACCAGATTCCATCGCCGCCGCATGTCGCTTCCAGTTCTCTGAACGCGACGGCCCGTGGAAGGCTGAAGCGACCGAATGCAATCGCGTTCTGTCAGCGACGCCACTTCGATTGTAACAGTCGCTCCAGGCCAGGCGGCAGGAAATTCCAGTGAGTCGGTGATTCGCAAAGAGGGTGCCCGATCGCAAGCCGCCACCCTACGAATTCAGGGCGCACCCTCGATGATTGCTAGTGCTGCGGGCGTGGTCAACCCCGCAGGATCGGCGGAATCCGGCGGCTCCAGGAACTGGAGGTCAATCGTCAATTCATTGTTGATCTTGAGCCGCCCGGTGACATCGACTCTCACGAAAGGAAACTGCGGATCGATTGCGCCCACGTAGACATCGTTCAAAAAGATGGCTCCCTGACAAGCCGCCGACGAGATGACCAGCGACAATTGATCTCGTGGCCCCACATTTGTGGGCGGGTGAAATGTCCGCTGAAACCGAACCCGGCCCCGGAACTCACCAAACAGTTCGTCCCACGCAGCAGGCAACCGCACCATTTGTTGCGGCGGCAGGTCGGTCAACGACCAGACGCGCATGCCATCGGGACGGTCCTCGCAACGGGACACCGGATCAACCTGCCACGGCCCCCGCAGCAAGATGCGGTGGGGTTCCGCCGCGGCTGGGGCCGAAGTTTGCTCAGCGTTCGTTAGTACGTCCGCCCCCGAACGGCCTGATCGGTTCGCCGACTTGGCCAGCATGGCTTTCGTCGCCCGCTTATCTCCTGCAGGCATCCCACGGGAACGGCCTGCCAGATCAACGGGTTCGGAAGGTTGGTCCGGCTGACCGCTAACAGCCAGCAAATCCCAGAGCATGGGGGAATAGTCATCGAACGCTGTCGTCTGGGGCGAGCCGGGGGCATAGAGGAATCTGGACTGTCGCGGGTGACGCCCCAACGCGACAACCGCCGCCGAGACCGTTCCCCGGTCGGCTCCTACCAGGCAGACGGCGGCCGAATTCCCCTCTGCCGGCAGACGACAGATTCGCTGGGCCTCTGCCATCCAGTGCTCGGCCGAGGTCGGGGAAACGTGCTGAAATTCGTCACGCACCCGGCGACACCGACGGTCATCAGGAGCGTCCAGAGCCGAGTTCGTAATCAAATGCAGACCGGCCGTCAGTGGCTGTGCCCGGATTTCGTCGCCAGCTTCCACGCAAAAGGCGGCCCGCGCCTCGGCCAAAATCAGATTGCACCCCAGGTAGCTGGCCGTTCGCAATTCCGACAAAGCCAGGTCGAGTGCCTGGGCGGCGTTTTCACATTCCAAAAGTTGCCGACACAAAAGTCCCCGCGACCGGGGCGCTGGCAACTCGCGAGTCACAGGCCGATTCGTAACGGCCACCGTCAAGCCGAACTCGTTCACCCCCAGCCAGGTCCCCCCTGCCAGCAGGTCGCGTCCCCCCATCCAGGCGCTTGTGCCTCCCTTCCGCGGGAAGATCTGGGGTGGCGCGGTCGGTCGGGCATAGGCTTCTTCCCGATTCGCCACGATCAGCACCGGGCAATCGGCAAATTGTTGAAATGCCAGTCCGAACAAACACATCGACGCTGCTCCTTGACCAATCGCGATCTTTGCTACCGTCCGCCCAATCC
>JAFEBR010000213.1 GCA_018242565.1 Planctomycetota bacterium
GACCGGGGTTTTTGCCTTGATTCGTGGGGTTTTCCGTGCGGCCAGCGGAAGATGGCTTCGCGTCGCGCGAGTTGGTCTGGGGCTGCGAACCGGCCTGGTTCTGGCCCGCGGATGAGGAGTTCGACGATTTCTGGTCGGGCTGTGAGCCCTCGGATTGACCGGGTTGAGATCCAGATCCCTGGGAAGATTGGCCCTTGGGAGATTGGCCGGGACCGTTTCCCGGTGGCGGATTGGGGTGGCCTCCGGTGCCTGACGCCTGCGGAGCGCCGGCCGGGCCGGGTTGCTGGCCCGGTTGGGGCGCAGCCTGGTTGCCGGCAGGATCGGTAGCGGGGGCGGCGGCAGGGTCTCGAGGTTTCTGGTCGGGTTGTGGGGTGCCGACGGGGCGGCCGGCTCCTTGTCCCTGGCCTTCCCGGATTACGGCGAAGCGTGAGGCTTCGCGCACGCGGTTGTCGACCTTGTCGATCCATTGGGAGATGGTGTATTCCCCCTGGGGGCGGGGGATCAAGAGCGCGAGCAGCAACAGAATCAGCGCCAGGCCGGCGCCCATGGCCACCCAGGTGGCAGCCATGGCGGTGGGCATCTGCAGGCGGCGTTGTCGCAGATACCGCCGCAGGCCGAGAAAGCTGGTCGTCAGCAAGAGCCCCAGGGCCGACGCGACATACACCATCAGCAACTGAAAGGCATACGCACGGCGATCGGTCTCATGCGCGGGAATCAGCAGTTGGCCGAGGCCGAACAGGGGCAACGCGGCCAGCGAGAAATAGACGATCCACAGACCGGGTGCGTGGGGACGCTGTCCCGAGCGCTGGCCCCCGGGGAGCCAGCGTCGCCAGCCGGTCGCGGGTGCGTCGTTGATCAGCGTGGATGTGGCGTTCGGCGTGCCGGTGGCGGGAAGGGGCGTCTGGGGTTGTCCAACGAGGCCGGCGGCTTCGATCAAACCTGACCCGGACGAGTCGGCGTCTTCGTCGATCAGGGTGCAGTCCCACGTCAATTTGGAAGAAGTCCACCAGATCACGACCTGTAGTCCCCAGGCGATCAGTGTCGCGTCGCCGGGGATGAAGCGGTAAATGAACAGGGCTACTACACCGGCCAGGCCGGCCCCCAGCAGATAGGCCCGTTCGCGTCCCTGTTCGATGGCGATGCGTGCGACCAGCACGGCACCCATCACGTACCAGAACATCACCCAGCGGACGCGCAATTCGTCACCGCCGCGGTACCCGACGGCCAGCAGGAAATAGGCCAGGCTGCCGACAAGGGTCATGATCAGGATCGGGCTGATCGCGATGACGAGGTAATCGGCGAGTGTTTTTTCGCGGCGTGTACGGGCCATGCTGGATTGTACCAGGAATCGTCGGTCAGTGTCCCCCCGGTTTCGACAGGTTGGGGGGCGGGAACGGGGAATGGGGGGCGGTCAGGTCTGGACCAGGCGGGCCGAGCAGACCTCGGCGATCGCGGCCTCGCTTTCGATACGGCGGACATCAAGGCCCTCGGCGATCAGGCGGCCCATGGCCTCGGCGAAGTCTTCGTCTTCATACATCAGCAGCAGGACGGTGACGGCGTAGCCGCGGCGTCGCAGGCTCCCCAGTGCTATGGCGGTTTCGGGAGGCACGTGGGGCAGCAGGGCGATGACGGTGGCGTCGCGGGGGAGTCGGCTGGTGGCTTCAACGACGAGTTGGGCAAAGGTCAGGCCGTCGGTGAGTTCCGCCCGGGCGAGAGTTTCGAGAATGCGGATCAACTGTTCGGGACCGCGCCGCGTTTCGACCATCACGGGGCGCAGCCGTTCTGAGCGGCCCTGCATTTCGACGGTGTCGAGGGCCAGAGACCGCGTGCGAAAGTCGTGCTGGGCGCCTTCTTCGCGAATGCGTTCGGCGGCGTCGCGGGCGTTGGTGATCAGGCCGATCTGCTGTCCCATCTGGTAGACAGCATTGGCCAGCGACGCGGCGGCGGTCACGGCGAGTTCCGAGCGCAAGGGTTCGGCACGCTCTGAGTAACCGGCCTGATGAAAATCGAGGAGCACCGTCGCACCGGCGATGCACGAAGGTTCATAGACTTTGCAGTGCAGGGATCCGGTGCGGGCGGTGGCGCGCCAGTGGATGCGGTTCAGCGCGTCTCCCTGAATGTACTGGCGGATTCCGGAAATGCGGGTCGGATCTTCAAACAGTCGGTGGGACAGGCGGACTTCGCCGATGGGCCGGCGGGAAGCCAGGTCATAACCCTGCAGCGGCAGGACCTTGGGGAAGACCAGGACGTAGTGCGGTTTGGTGGCGACCCGGAAACGGCGGTGCAGTCCGAACAGGTCTCCGGTTTCGAGCAGCAGGGGGCCCAACTGGTAGTAACCCCGCATGTGAAAGGTGACCTGGTAGAGCAGTGATTTCTGGCTGCCGGGGCCGAGTTGCAGAATGCCCATGCGTTTCCCGTCGAGCGAGATGCGGGGAGGGCGTTGCACCAGAGCCTGGCGGGGGACCGCATCTTCCAGTAACAGCCAGGGGATCGGCAATTTGCCCTGGTTGGTGATGTTGACGATGATAGCGACCTTCTGGCCGATTTCGGCAGTCAGGCGACTGCAATCGCGCTCGGCCCGCAGCGTGTCGATCCATTCGCGCGAGAGATACCGGCTGAGCAGCATGACCCCCAGCAGGACGTACATGGCGTACACGAGCAGTCCCAGTTGCAGGACGATCCCCAGAATCAGCAGCAGGGTGGCTCCGAGCAGCCATCTCATGGCGAATCGGCCCGTGAAGAGAGGGTGGGGACAGACAGCTCCGTGAGGATCTCCTGCACGACCTGCGCGGGAGTGATTTTGCGCAGTCGGCTTTCGGGGCGAATGATCAACCGATGGCACAGTACGGGAGGGGCGATCCGTTTGACGTCGTCGGGGAGTACGAAGTCGTGGCCACGGATCGCTGCCAGTGCCTGCGCGGCCCGGTACAGTCCGATGGAAGCTCGTGGACTGCCACCCAGGGCCACGTCGTCGTGTTCGCGCGTGGCGTGGACGATCGACAGGATGTAATCGCGCACCTTGGGATCGACATAGACGTCGCGGACAGCCTGCTGGCAGGCCAGCACGTCGCGAGCCGAGACGACGGGTTCGAGTTTGTCGATGGGGTGCTCGGACCGCAGCAGATCGAGCATACGGCCTTCTTCTTCGGCGGTAGGGTAGCCCAGGCTCAGGCGCACGAGGAAGCGGTCGAGCTGGGCTTCGGGGAGCGGAAAGGTGCCTTCATGATCGACGGGGTTCTGAGTGGCGATGACCAGAAAGGGGGGCTCGAGCAGATAGGTTTCGCCATCGACCGTGCAGCGGCGTTCAGCCATGGCTTCGAGCAACGCGGCCTGGGTACGGGGGGTGGTGCGGTTGATTTCGTCGGCCAGCAAAATCTGGGCAAAGAGCGGGCCGGGGCGGAATTCGAATTCCGTGGTTTTCGGGTTGAAGATCGAGGCGCCGGTGATGTCGTTAGGCAGCAGGTCAGGCGTACACTGCACCCGTTTGAAGCTGCAGCCGACGCTCGAAGCCAGAGCCCGCGCCAGCATCGTCTTGGCCACGCCGGGCACGTCTTCCAGCAGAATGTGCCCTTCGCAGAAATAGGCCGTCAACGCGAGGATGATCTCCTGACGTTTTCCGATCACCACCTTTTCGATATTGCCGATGATCTTTTTGGCGATCGGGGTGACCGGAGACGGGGGCATAAGGAGCGATCCTGCGGTGTGATGAGTGCAAATTCGATGATGACGTGGCGACCACCCGACCTGTTCGTGTCGTGGCGAACCAACAGACGCCCGGTCCCGCGACAGTAACGAACGGTTCGGGGTGCTTTCCGGACCCCGGGCAGGGCATCCTACGACATGTCTCCGTATTTCGCACCCGAGCGGGTGGCGACGGTGAACTCGAGGGGACGAGGGGGCTGTTGCGGGAATCTTGCGCATGAGACCTGAAAAGTGTCGCAATTCGTCTAAAATGCCGGGGTTGTTTCAGCGGGGGCCGACCGATTATCTTATAGACCGATATGGATGCGTGGTGTGTTCCTGACTGGTTGGCTCCCGGATGGTGTCGCAGATGACGTCGGTTACGGTTCCGTTTTCACGGCGGAGTTTCTTGATTGCCTCGACAACGGGACTGGCGGGGGCCACGTTCGGCCGGCCGGGATGGGCCAAGCCGACGGCAAACGCCGAGGGGGTGGGGCAGGCCAAATCGACGATTCTGTTCTTTCTCAGTGGCGGGGCGTCGCACATCGACATGTGGGACATGAAGCCCCATGCGCCGCAGGAGTACCGGGGGGAATTTCGGCCAATTGCGACCTCGGCCCCGGGGGTCACGCTCTGCGAGCATCTGCCGTTGCTGGCTCGGCAGGCCCATCACCTGGCGCTGGTCAACAGCGTGGGGGGCAGCGTCAGCACCAACGACCATCATGCCGGCTACTATTACAACCTGACGGGGCACGTTCCCGACCCGACGTTTCTGTCGCTGGGCAACAACCGCACGCCGTATCCCGATGACTGGCCCAGCATGGGAGCCGTGGTCGGCATGAAGCGGCCCAAACATCCGCAGTTGCCGAACTTCATCACGCTGCCGCAGAAAGAGGGGGCGCCAGCGTACACCCGTCCCGGGCAGTTCGCCGCCCGGTTGGGGTTGGAGTTTGATCCTTTATACGTTGAGGGGGACACCCGGCAACCGTTGAAGTTTCAGGTCCCGGCGCTGGAACTACAGGCGGGGACGTCGACTGCCCGGCTGACGAATCGGCAGGCCTTGGTGCAGGAGCTCGATGCGGTTCGCCGCAACGTCGATGAGGGGGCGGCTACCCGGCAGTGGACCTCGCAACAGCAGCGGGCGCTGTCGTTGCTGTTGTCGTCGAGTACGAGCCGTGCGTTTGATATCGCCAGTGAACCGGTCGCCGTGCGCGAGCGGTATGGGGAGAATGTGAATGGAATGAGTCTGCTGGCCGCCCGTCGGTTGGTGGAAGCCGGGATTCCATTCATCACGGTCTTCTGGCGGGGTTATCCCGAGACGCAGGATAAGAAGTGTGCCAGCGGCGGAGGCTGGGACACGCATGGGAACAACTTCAACTGCCTGAAAGAGGATCTGCTGCCTGAATTTGACCGGTGTTTTTCGGCCCTCATTGAGGACCTGGCGGCACGCGGCCTGCTCGATCAGACGATGCTGCTGGTCACGAGCGAAATGGGGCGCAAGCCGAAAATTGGCGACCCCCGCAGCGGCGGTGTAAAAGGGGCGGGACGCGATCACTGGACGCACTGCCTGACCGACGTCCTAGCGGGGGGCGGAATCAAAGGTGGGCAGACCTACGGTTCCAGTGATCGGTACGCCGAGTATCCGGCTCAAAAACCGGTTACACCAGCGGATGTCACCAAGACGGTGTATCACGCCATGGGGATCACCGATCTGGAAGCGTACGACAACCAGAACCGTCCGTTCAATCTACTGGCGGAAGGCAATCCGCTGTACGAGTTGCTGTAACGGGTCTCGAGGGCCGGCGGTTACTTCAAACCGTAGGCGGGGTTCTTGACGTCGAAATCGAGGTCAGTCGGTTTTTCGACGACTTTGACATCGAGGTATTCGTACTGCTCGACCAGGGGCGGCGTTTTGCCTGCTTTAGCGGGATAGGCGAACTGCTCGACGCGGATCGGGAAGTTCGTCTTATTGTCGAAGTAGACCCGCGTCTTGTGGAACTTGAACGCATCCCGCTGCTGCGGATGGACGATTTCGCAGAGCGTGCAGTCGAGGCCGCTCAGCTTCGTGTGAGGCTGAACCTGCACCTGGGTCTCGGCATGCTTGAGCGAGGCTTCCCAGTCGAGGATCAGCCGTTCGAGCATCTTCTCCATGCCGATCATCGTGACGGGGTAGCGGTTTTCTTTCAGCGCGTCGCTGCTGGTCGGATGGACCGACAGGGTTCCCATGTACGAGAGCAGGCCTGAAGGTTCCTTGAAGTAGAACTTACCGTCGTTGCGACCATCGACATACAAGACCTGCCGGCCCGCATTGGGTTCGACGAACTTGAGATAGACACTGAAGGGTTCGCGGCGCAGTTTCAGGGCCATGGTCTGACTGGTGAGCGCGGCTCCCTTTTTGAGTTGTTCCTGCTTGCGGAAGGTGCAGGTGTAGCCGGGGGTCTTGCGCAACTTGTCGCGACCGGCGCGGGCCGTCTGCAGCGCTTGTTCGAGGTCGGGGGCGGTTTTGGTGCTGGCGGCCTTCGTCTTGGTCGCGGTGGTGGCTTTGCTCACCGGTGTCGCGGCGCGGGATGGTCCGTCTTTGCGAGCGATCTGTTCGTGAGGCGCAGCCGGTTGATTGTCGGCGACCGGCGCTGAAGGTTCGACAACCGGCACGGCGTCTTGCGATGACTGGGCTGACTGTGACGTTGCCGCAGTTTGTGCTGGCGTGGCGGGGGGCTCCACGGCACCCGCAGAAAAGCGGGGGACTGCCGCGAGCAGGCCGACGAGCAGGCACACAGCGGCCGGCTTGTGTGCCAGTTTGTTCAGAATCGGCCTCAGCCAGGACTTGTGATTCAGCAGCATCACGACACCAGAGTCCTTACGTGCGAAACGAGCGTTGTCTGGCTCACTATCGGCAGGCTGGAAATTCGCGGTGCAATCGGCGCGCGTCAGCCCGCGCGGTTTGACAAAACGGGCAGGGGGCGGGGACCGGAGGAAACCCGTAAGGTGTGAAGGAGTTCTCGGTGTTGGGAAACCCGGGAAGATTGATCTTGACCAGTTTCTCCACTTTTTTAATAGTCCGCCCCGGTTTTGGTGACGTAATTGCTGCCAGTTCCGGTCAAGTCCCCGGCTTACCCCGTGGTTCCGTGAATCCAAACAGGGAAGGTAGGTTTCATGAAGCGGATTTTTGTCGTCGCCTTTATCGTCGGTTACATTGGAATACTGACGTTTGGAAACGTATGCCACCTGCTCCAGTACGGAGTCAGTTCGCATCCCCTGATGTACATGATCGTCTGGGACATGTTCTGTGGCTGGTCGGCCTATGACATGCGGGTCAAGATTATCGCTGAGGGTGAGAGCGAGACGTACTACGACCTGACAAAAGCCCCGTGGGGCGAACTGCACGCGTACGGGTACATCGGTCGCGAGCATTACGATCACTTCAATTCGCATTCGGGTGCGATTGCCCAGAATGTGCTGAAGCACACCTGTCACGAGCCGATTGTGCGGGTGATTGTGCTGGATGAGTGCTGGACGAAGAAGCTGAATCTGCCCGATTCGGTGTGGAATCTGCGGTACGACATGCCCAAAGACTGGCACACGTACTACCACGTGCGCACGGTGATGCTGCCGGATGGCACGGTGACCAAGCGGAACGACTGTTTCCTGACGCATCAGGGACGGCGTATGGCTTACGATAATCCCCGATTGGTGCAGCAGTCGCTGGTCGGGCGGCCCATGTTCTTGAGTGAGCCGGGGGCTGGGGTTTCGGGGGAATCGGCCGCGGGACTGCCCGGGGCCCGGTTGCCTGTCGCTTCGCCATCTGCCAATTGATTTTTTCTAAACAGGGAGGGAACCCATGAGCACAGCAGTCACTGCGGAATCGCGTCAGTCCTCTGGGAGTATCTGGAATCAGTTCTTTTTCGCCCGCGAAGTGCCGTACGGCATGGCGCTGGTGCGATTGTTGCTGCCTGCGGTGTTGCTGGTCGACATCGTGCGGCGGTGGGCCCATGCCCGCGAGTTGTATTCAACCGACGGGGCGCTGGCGACGCTGCATTTGAACTTTGGCTACCCCGACATGCTCCCTGAGTTGTCGGCCCCCTGGGCGGTGGGCTTGTTTACCGTGCTGGGCGTGCTGATGTTTACCTCGGCAATTGGCTGGTGTACCCGCTTTTCGCTGCTGGGTTCGTGTGCCCTGTACTTCTATTTCAGCTATATGGACTGCCTGAGCACGGCGACCAAGTACACCGTGATCTCGCAGCACATTCTGCTGCTGCTGGGGATGTCGAACTGTGGCGATATCTGGTCGGTCGACGCCTGGCTGGCGAAACGCCGGGGGCAGATTGTTGATCCGCGCGGAGCCATCTGGCCGCAGCGGCTGTGCCAGATTCTGTTCGGAATGATCTACTTCGGTGCCGGCATCACCAAGATGCACACCGATGGCTTTTTCAGTGGCGACCAACTGGTGTTCTGGATGATGACGTACGTCAACAACGAACATCCGCTGGGGGACCACATGACCCGCTATCCGTTGTGGGTCAGTATTGGCTGTTATGCTACGTTCGTCTGGGAAATTGTGTTCATCTTCACGATCTTCCAGCGCCGGCTGAAGTGGCCTACGCTGGCGATCGGTACGGTGTTCCACTTGATGACCGTCTTTACGCTGGGCCTGATTCTGTTCCCGATTCTGGTCTCGGCCGCTTATCTCGTGTTCTTGTCTGAAGCCGAGTTCAAGACGATTCTGAGTTGGTCGCCGTTCCGCTGGTTGTCGGGTGTGCTGGCGAAGACGCCGGCCGATGCTCCCGCCGAATCAGTGGCGGAACCGGTGGTCGAAATGCCGCGGATGGCCTTGCGGTGGCGCTTCGGTTCGCCCGCCGTGTTTGCCAGTGTGCTGGGAGTCGCCGCGCTGGTGGGAGTCGCCGTCGAGTACCAACTGGATCATTACCAGATGCGGGGGCCGAACGGTCCGCTGCCGCTGCCGGAATTGGCCTTGGAAGAGGTGCAGAAAATGCTGGCGGGTGATGAGCCGATTCGGGCCGTCGACAAGCTGATGGCGTTCGACCTGGGAAGCACCCTCGTGGCCGAACACCTGGCGAGTCACCGCACGGTTTACGAACAGGGCGAAACGTTCTTCGCGCAGGTGTCGCTCAATCCGCCGCATGAAGATATGTGGATTGACTGCGTCATGTGTGAAGCCGTCCCAGATGCGAACGATGAAAGCCGACTGGTGCCTGGACGCGTGCTATACCGCACGGGGCAGGTCATCATGCGGGAAGCGTTCCGCACGAACTTCCGCTTCACCGTCGACAGCGGAATTGCTCCGGGCGAGTACTTCCTGAAGGTCAAATCGGGTAACGATGAGATGGCTCGCCGGCACTTCACGGTGCTCAGCAAAGACTCGGATGAGATGCGGGCTGCCTCGGCCAACTGATCGGTAGACGAACCGCCATGCTTTTGTCATAAACAAAAGCATGAGCTGGTTCACCGAAAATCCCTGGCCTGTCATTGTCATCCTCGGGTTGGTGGGAGGTGCCTGTGTGGCGTCGTGGACGTCAAACAGGCGTGCCTCCTGGCTGGCCGGGGGAATTGCCGCCCTGCTGGTGGCGATCGGACTCTATTTCTACGCCGATTCGGTTGTGACCGAGGGCGAGCGCATCGAGCAGGATATTCGCGCTCTCACCAAGGCGTTCACCAACAAGGAGCGGGAGCGGACACTGGGGTTCTTCTCCGCCGGGGCTGGCGAGTTGAAGTCCCGTTGTGAAACGGCGATGGCGTGGGTCGAGTTTCCGAATGGGCTGGATGTCAAAGACGTCAGCGTGACGGTGACGAACGACAACAGTCGGGCCGTATCGCGGTTTCGGGCCAATGGCCGGGTATCGGTTAAAGGAGCGGGTGAAACTCACGCGGCGTCGCGGTGGGAATTCACCTGGCAGAAAGAGGCGGGCCAATGGAAGATCATCGACGTCATCCGCCTGAATCCGTACAAAGACGAGAAGATGGATTACTTCGACCCCCGTCAGAACTAAGCGGCGCGCGACGGGTGCCACCCGTCGTTCAGTCGATGCGGAAGGGGCGCGGCGCGGTACTAGCCAGCCGACGATGATCGGTCAGGTCGAAATGCAGCGGGGTCAGCGTGGCGTAGCCTTCGGCGATGGCTTCGACGTCGGTTCCGGGTTCAATCGTGTCGTGTTCGATCGTCAGCGACTTCATCCAGAAGTACGGACGGCCACGGGGATCGATCCGTTTTTCGATCGCTTCGCCATAGCGCCCCATGCCCAGCGGTACGACGCGCACGCCGATGGGCCACGCGGGACGTGACTCGGGAAAGTTGAGGTTCCACAAGGTGCCGGGCGTCGAGTCATGTGCGAGAATCTGCTCGATGAGGTGCGTCGCCAAGTGGGCGGCCTGGCGGTAATCGGGGTTGTCGCTCGAGGTCAGCGACACGGCGACCGAGGTGATGCCGAAAAAGGCCCCTTCGATGGCGCCGGCGACGGTGCCCGAGTAGAGTACGTTGATGCCGGTGTTGGCGCCGGCGTTGATGCCGCTGACGACCAGGTCGGGGGCGTCGTCGCACAGTTGCAGCATGCCCAGCTTGACGCAGTCGGCGGGACTGCCGCGCACGGCATGTCCGAACAGTTTTCCCTCGCGATAAACCGTCTGGGCCAGGAGCGGTTCGAGGTAGGTGATCGAATGGCTCACGCCACTCTGTTCGATACTGGGAGCGACGACGTCGACCGTGCCCAACCGCAACAGCGCCTCGTAAAACGCTTCGAGACCTGGTGCATAGATGCCGTCGTCGTTGGTCAGCAAGATCCGCATGAAGTTGTCCGTTCTAATTCAATGTGCCAGCATCGGGGCTGGCGGCAGCCGGTTGGTGGCCCGGGAAGCGATCGCCAAGGAGGACGCGAGTTATTTGGCCCACGCCGGTTCCCGGAACAGGTCGGCAACTGACATGCGAAAGCCGGGGAGAGCCGACTGTCCCCACAGTTCCTGTTCGATCGACAGGCGGTAACCGCCGCTTCCCTCGGCGACAACATGCACCTGCTTCTGTTGCGGATCGAAGACCCAGACCTGCGGGACACCCCATTGGAGCCAGCTTGAGAC
Source organism: Planctomycetota bacterium (assembly GCA_018242565.1). Taxonomy (GTDB): domain Bacteria; phylum Planctomycetota; class Planctomycetia; order Planctomycetales; family Planctomycetaceae; genus JACQFH01. Next base: position 10,765 of record JAFEBR010000213.1, read on the forward strand.
ACGCTGATCGAGACCGCGGCGGCGGTCGTTGGTGGAAGCCACCTCGACGATCAGTGTTGGCCGGGATTCGGTGTAGACCTTGTCACTCTCGGCGAACAGCGGGCCGCCTGAAAAATAGGAGACAGCCGGAAACAGCAGGGTGTCCGGCTGGCGGCGGAGCAGCAGGCCGAGTTCAAAGCAGGCGTAGCCGTCTCGCGCGGATTGGGTGTGCGTCGCCAATTGCTTGGTGAAGTTGAGGACGGCAGTGCCGTGCTCGATGGTGGGGGGCGAGAGCGTTACCAGTTGACCGGCGGCCAGTTCGACCCACCGGCCGCCGTCGGGGAGTTCGTCCCGTTCTGCTACAAACTGTTCTGCCGTCATCGACTGAGAAATCGCCATGATTCCGTCTGTGAAAACCGTGTCTGGTCCAGAAGGCTGAACGTGCTCCTGGCTGCCGTCATTTTAACGGCGACCACCACGGTCGGTATAGCCAGTACAACCGATACACCGATCGGTCGCAGCGCAAGGTTGGGCCATGACCCGCGACCGGACTCCCGACGAATCCGTTATTGCCGCAGCCTGGTTTTCCCGCAGTGGGAATGCCACCGCTCCCGCGCCGGTCCGACGTTGCCACGCAGGCCACATATCCTGCGAAACCGACCCGGCGGTTCGCAGATTTCCCGCCGAATGGTTGGGCGGCGCGTTCCTTCCTCTGCAGGGATGATTTAGACTGTTTCCATGCGAATTGCTTTGATTGGAGCTGGCGGACAGTTGGGCACGGCCTTGATGGCCCGCCTCGAAGAAGAAGTTCTGCCCCTGGGGAGCCGCGATCTGGACATTGCAGATCCCGAGCAGGTGCAGCGCGTGATTCCCGAGTTGCGTGCCGAACTCGTCATCAATACGGCGGCGTACAACTTCGTGGACAAAGCCGAGGACGAAGCCGAGCGCGCCCGGGCTGTGAACGAGACGGGGCCGAAGTTGCTGGCCGAGACGTGTGCCCGGCTTGATATACCGCTGGTGCATATAGGCACCGATTACGTGTATGGCGGAGCGCATCCGCACCCGCACCCGCGTCCGTACGTGGAAACCGATCCCGCCACGCCGAGCAGCGTGTACTCCCGCAGCAAGCTGGCGGGCGAACAGGCGGTCATCGCACATTGTCCGAAGCACTATGTGCTGCGGACCTGCGGCTTGTACGGTCGGGCGGTCTCTGCCGGGAAGGGGAATTTCGTCCAGACCATGCTCCGCCTGGGACGCGAACGGGGGGCCGTTTCGGTCGTCGATGACCAGTGGTGTACGCCCACCTTCGCGACCGATTTGGCCGGGGCCATCGCTGACCTGATCACGACCGGAAAGTACGGGCTATACCACGCGACGAACTCGGGCAGCACCACCTGGTGTGGCTTCGCCCGCGAGATCTTTCGGCTGCAGGGAATGGCGGTGCCGGTGACACCGATCACCACGGCCCAATTCAAGGCCAAGGCTGCGCGGCCGAGTTACTCGGTGCTCGATTGTGCGAAGCTGACTAACGTGCTGGGCCGCCAGTTACGCTCGTGGCATGACGCTCTGGCGGAGTACCTGGCGACAACATGAACGGGTTGCCGCTCGTTGAAGAACTGTCGTCGGCAATTGATGTGCCCGGAGCGCTTCAGGCCCTCCGCGATTGGCCCCGCCTGCTGCTGCTCGACAGCGCCCGCACGGGAATCCCGACCGGGCGATTTTCGTTTCTGATGGCGGATCCCTTCCACTGGGAACTCCTGCCTCAGGTTGATCGGGGCACCTCACCCAACGATGGCTCTGTGGCGGGCGATCCACTCGCCCGCCTGCAGTTACTGTGGTCGACACTGCCAGCGGACACCGTGACCGGGTTGCCACCGTTTCAAGGAGGCGCGGCGGGATTGCTGGCCTACGATCTGCATCGGGCCTGGGAGCGAATTTCCCTGCCGCGGTGCGATGAGTTCGCGTTGCCGGCGCTCGCCGTGGGACTGTACGACTGGGTGATCGCCTGGGACCACGCGCAAGGGCGGGCCTGGATTGTGTCGCAGGGTTTCCCGGAAACCGATCGAGACCGCCGCGTCGATCGCGCCGCCCAGCGGATGCGGCAAGTGCAGGAAGCCCTGGTCGCCGGTGGATCTCGTACGGGCAGGGCGTCTGACGGGACGAATTCACGGGTGGCGGCAGCCATGGACTCTGCATTGCCACGTGACCAACTCGCCCCCGAGTGGGAAGCCCCGGGGTTGCCTGGTCTGCTAAGCAACTTCTCGCGAGACGACTACCTGCGGGCGGTCGAGCGGGCCATCGACTACATCTACGCCGGGGACATCTTTCAGGTCAATCTGTCGCAACGGCTGTTGTATCCGCTGGCAGGTGATCCGCTGGAGTTGTACCTGAAACTCCGGCGTTGCAACCCGGCTCCGTTTGCGGGCTACTTCGCCGTCGACGACTGGGTGATTGCCAGTTCCTCACCCGAGCGATTTCTGTCGGTCACGGCGGGCGAAGTCGAAACGCGTCCGATCAAGGGGACCCGCCGTCGGCGGCCGGGAGCCGAGGCCGATCTCTTCACCCGCGACGAACTCCGTGAGAGCGCCAAGGATCAGGCGGAAAACGTGATGATCGTGGACCTGTTGCGGAACGACCTGTCGCGGGTGTGTGCCGCGGGCAGCGTCCGCGTGCCCGAACTGTGCCGGGTGGAAACTTATGAAACGGTACAGCATCTGGTTTCGGAAATCCGGGGGCGATTGGAACCGGGACGTTCGTCCTGGGATCTGTTCCGGGCCGCGTTTCCCGGCGGTTCGATCACCGGGGCCCCCAAAGTGCGGGCCATGGAAATCATCGCCGAGCTCGAGCCCACGGCGCGGGGGCCCTACTGCGGCAGTCTGTTCTATGTGGGCTTTGATGGGCAGACCGACAGCAACCTGCTGATTCGCACTTTCACCGTCCGGAAAGGTTGGATCCAATGCCCGGTCGGCGGTGGGATCGTTGCACAATCCAGCCCGGCTGCCGAATATGAAGAGACGCTCGTGAAAGCCGAAGGCATGTTGCGGGCGCTGCGTCCCGGCGGGTAACGGTTCATGATTCTGCTCATCGATAACTACGACAGCTTCGTCTACAACCTGGCCCGGTACCTGGTGGAACTGGGGTGTCAGACCGAAGTCGTACGGAATGACGCGTTGATGGTCGCCGACGTGCAGCGCCTGTCGCCGCAGGCGATCGTGATCTCGCCCGGGCCGTGTACACCCAGTGAAGCGGGCATCAGCCTGGAGGTGATTCGCGAGTGCGGACCGCGCATTCCGATTTTGGGGGTGTGCCTGGGACATCAGGCACTGGCCGCCGCGTTGGGGGGGCGGGTGATCCGGGCGCCGCAACCGGTGCATGGCCGCACGTCGCTCGTACACCATGGCGGGCAGGGCCTGTTCGCCGGCTTGCCCAATCCGTTGCGGGCCACACGGTACCATTCGCTGATCGCCGAGGAACAGTCGCTCCCCGCCTGCCTGCGGATCACCGCCCGCACCGCCGACGGTCTGCCGATGGCGCTGGCCCATACGACCTGGCCGGCGTATGGCGTGCAGTTCCATCCTGAGTCGATCCTCACCGAAGCGGGGCATCGCCTGCTGGCGAATTTTCTGCGGCTGGCGGGTATTGAGCCACCCACGCTCCCCGCGGGGGACGGACCGTTGGCGAATTCCCGCCCCTCAGGGCTCGATGATGAGTGGTGGGCCACGCCTCCGCTCGCGGCCGCGGCGGAGGATCCCGCGACGCCACCGTACTATCCCGGCCTGCCGCTGAACCGGCCGGGGAGCTGAGCGGGCCGTCTGTCGATCGGTCTAAAAGTTCCCGACCGCCTCACCATCGGCACGATGCCCCAGTTGCTGGTACAGACCTTTGCCATTGTCCGTCGGCGGTTTGGAATCAATCTGATTGCTGATGAAGCGGACCGACCCGTCACACATAACGAAATTCACGCCCCCATCGTGCTTGCTGGAGAAAGAGTCGAGCACTGTGTTGGGCAGGGCCGTATGATGACAGCCCGTCACGCTGTCGCCGGCGTTTTGATTATTGCGCACGCCGGGCCAGATGCCCCCCGCGGAGGTGATACTGCGTTCCCCCAACAGAAACGTGTTGCTGAGACCATCTGTGATGTCGCGAATGCCGATTTTGCTGTTCCAGAACAGGATTCCGGTGGCCCGGGGATCGACTTCGACGCTGCCGGGCAGGGCCGTTTCGCCGTAGTTGCCCGAGTAGTTCGAAGTCCCGTATCCATCCCGGATCGGATTGGTCTCGGCCAGCAGGTCGTCCGGGCAGCGAAACTCGGCGATCGCCGTTTGGAAGAGTTCGCTTTTGGGATCTGGCCCCTTGTGGAAGTCGATGGCGTTGTACAGAACGGCCTGTTCGAGGAACGGTAAGACCGAAGTGCCCCAGCCAAAGCAGGGGCCAGTCCAGGGGGCACCGTTCTTGGCGATCCAGCCTGGCGGAAACGTTTTGTAAGTATCGTGATAGTTATGGAATGCCAGCGCCAGGGTTTTGAGGTTATTCTTACAACTGGCATTGCGGGCCTGCATCCGCGCCCGCTGGATGCCGGGCAGTGCAATGACGGTGGCGACTGCGACGATCGCCAGCAGGACGAGCAATTCGATGAGCGTCAAACCCCGCCGACGCGAATTCGTGATGGACATGCGCTGGACCTCGGATGGAATGGAGCCTGGATCGGGAACCCGTACTCGTACGATGCCCGGACCGATCCCAGAACGCAAGAGCAAGTTCAATCCTCGGCCTGAGGGGCCGCGCTGCGTTTGGGGAAACGCCCGTGCCCCACTCCGTCTGCGCCAGCGGACTGAGGGGCAGGGCCGGATGGCCACCCAGAAATCAATCGGCGTATGACCAGCCGCAACGAGGCGCTGGCTGCGGTCAGGCCTCGACTGATTCCATCTCGCGGCCGGCGACAATCTCGGCCCATTGCTCGGGAGTGTACATCACTTCCCGGGCCTGCGAGCCGTTGTAATCGCCGACGATGCCGTCTTCGGCCATGTAGTCGATCAGTCGGGCCGCGCGCCCGTAACCGATGCCCAGCGCCCGCTGCAGCAGCGAGGTGCTGCCGCGACCTTCGCGGACGACCACATCGATCGCCTGTTCGTACAGTTCGTCCCGGCTGCGAATGGCTTCAATACCACTCTTGCCGGCCGACTTCGTCGAGAGTTGCGCCAGTTCCCGGCTGTACTGCGGTTCGCAGTCGCCATAGAAGTCGATGATCGTATTCACCTCGGCGTCACTGACGTAGGTGCCTTGGGCACGGGTGATTTTGCTGGTGCCGGGCATGAGGTACAGCATATCGCCGTTGCCCAGCAGGCGGTCAGCACCCATTTCATCGAGCACGACCCGGCTGTCGACTCGGCTGGCCACCTGGAACGCGATGCGGGCCGGCAGGTTCGACTTGATCAGGCCGGTAATGACATCGACCGTTGGTTTTTGGGTCGCCAGGACGAGGTGAATGCCCACCGCTCGCGACTTCTGGGCCAACCGAATGATATGACCTTCGACGTCTTTGCCCGACGTCATCATCATGTCGGCCATTTCGTCGGCGATGATCACGATGTAGGGCATCTTCTCGGGGACCTGGGTGGCTTCTTCTGAATCGGGGTCGATCCCCAGTTTGTGGAAGATCTGCTCGCGCCCCATTTCGTTGTAATTGTCGAGGTGCCGCACACCGCAGCGGGCCAAGAGGTCGTACCGTTCTTCCATCTTGTCGACGGCCCAGGCCAGCACGGCTTCGGCCTTCTTCATGTCGGTGATGACCGGATGCATCAGGTGCGGGACCCGTTTGTACGGGCTGAGTTCGACCATCTTCGGGTCGATCATCAGCATCTTGACCTGGTCGGGGGTCCGGCTCATGAGGATCGACAGGATCAGCGCGTTCAGGCACACACTTTTGCCGGTACCGGTGCGGCCGGCAATCAACAGGTGCGGCATCTTGGCGAGATCGACCACCAGCGGGCGGCCGCTCACGTCCTTGCCCAGGTAGACCGGAATGCGCTTCTTTTCCATGGCTTCCGGGCAGGCTTCGATGAGCTCACGCAGGCGGACCATGACCTGCTTCTCGTTCGGCACTTCGACCCCCACAGTGTTCTTGCCGGGGATCGGCGCGACGACGCGGACGCTGGGGACGCGCAACGCAATCGCGAGGTCGTCGGCGAGAGCCGTGACCTTGTTGAGGCGCAAGCCTGCTTCCAGTTCCAGTTCGTACTGTGTAATCACCGGGCCGGTGTCGATTTCGACGACCCGCACGTTGAGGCCGAATTCCTTGAACGTCTTTTCCAGAATGACCGCCGCGCCGCGGGCTTTCTCAGCCAGCACTTCGAACGGAAAGGGCTCGGGCTCTTCCAGCAGTTCGGATGTGGGCAGTTCCACTTTCTTCGGGACATCCAGCACGGGCAGCGGGTAGAGCTTCTGTTTCGGCGCGGCTTTCGGTGCGGCGCCGACGGGGGGATTGATCTTGATCGCCTGCCGATGTTCGGGGTCGCTGACAGCCAGCGACGTCTCGGCCAGCGGCAATGTTTCTTCGGTCGCCGCCGGTTCGGGGCCATCCGCCAGAGGCACTGTTTCGGGGACGTGACCCGGGGGCGGATTGATCGTCAGATCGGGGAGTGTGTCGGGAGTGGTCTCGCGGACCCGGAACGGTTCAGCAGGGATCGCCGCGGCAGCGGCAACCACGACACGTTTCCCGAAACTCAGCCAGTAGAACAGGGTGTAGGGAGCCGTGATCAGGTAGGCCAGCGCGCGGATCAGAAACGTGTCGGTTGTGAGCAACAACGACACGGCGAGCGCCGTCAGAATGATCAGCGCGGTACCGGCCTGCGAGAAGTGCTCTTCCAAAACGGAAACACCCCAGGCCCCGATGTAGCCGCCGCTGCCATAGATGGTCCCGCCGTTGAGGGTGAAGGCCGCTCGGCAGCCAACGCTGGTGGAGACGATCAGCAATGCCCAGCCGAACCCGCGGACCAGTGGGTCATGTTCAAATTTTCGGGAGAACAAGCGGACATCGACGACCGCCATGGCGACCAGGACCGACCAGGCCCCGGCTCCAAATGCCGTATATAAGGTATGCGCAACCCAGGCCCCCACTCGTCCGCACGTATTGGCAATTGCGGCGCGGGGAGGGTAGACCGCCGTCGACGGAGGATCGGCCGGATCGTGGCTGAGCAGGCTGAGTGCCACGAAGAACGTGGCCGCCAGCAGCCCGAGGGCCAGCAGATCGGTTTTCAGCCGGTGACGGTCATGCATAATAGACAGCGTAACATTCAGGTAATGGGCTGTTGGAATTCGGCAACACGGGCCGGTGGTTTTCGGGCCGGGAATCTGTGGGGTGTAGCGATAGCAACGAATCCGGGCGAGACTGCCGGTGGGTGAGACCCGCCCGTCCCGGCAAGCTATAACGACCCGGGGGAGGTTGTCGGTCCACCAGCCACCACGGATCCGAGCCCGCCACAGGTCCCGCGGTCCCCGCTCCGCCGGTCAGTCCGGCGTCCACCGTCCGCCGACCGCCGACCGGCCGACCACCGACCGTGCGAGGTGCCCCTCCGCATTCTGCCAACCGTGCGGGCAACACCAACCGTGAGGGCTGCGATTTTCCCCCGCACGGTTGGAGAATCGTGGGGTTTTCGCCAACCAGTCCAACCGTGCGCGCCAAATTCGCCCCCCGCAGCCGGTCCTCCCACCGCCCACCTCGTTTTTCCAGCGTTTTTTCAAAGATTCCAACTTTTTCACTTTTTTCTTCTGCATCACATTTGATCTGCCCACGTGTCGTTCGGCATCGCCCCACGTGCCATTCACCAGGTCTCCCGCGCCCCAAGGGCCATTTCCCGGCGTGCCGTGCATCAGGCCGGCCTAAAGCACGAAACACGTCACGTACCCACCTGCCAGCTCGCCATCGCCCCTGTGTCGGTGGAATCCACGATTGGCAGCTAACTCAGCACCCCACCCACAAAACTTCTCCCTCTCCCCCCGGTGGGAGAGGGTCGGGGTGAGGGGGGAGCTAACCACGGCTGTGCGTGCGCGACGGCCGCGTCCCAAGCTCTCGTTTTTGGGCTGTTTTCTCAAAGATTCCAATTTTTGCATGTTTTTGTTCCCGCGTGACATGTGATCTGCCCACGTGTCGTTCGCCATCGCCCCGCGTGCCCGTGCACCCAGCCTGCCACTCGTCAGCCACACGCCGCCGACCGACTCCTCAGCTCTCCGTCGACCCCGAGTCGGTGGAAGCCACGATTGGCAGCTAACCCAGCACCCCACCCACAAAACTTCTCCCTCTCCCCCCGGTGGGAGAGGGCAGGGGTGAGGGGCGAACCAACCACGGCGTCGCCTGCACCACGGTTGCGTCTTAAGCCCTCATTTCCCAGCCGTTTTCTCAAAGAATCCAACTTTTGGACGTTTTTTTTCGGTTCCGCTATCAGCCCACCAGACTGCCCACCGCCTGCTCAACACGATCACCCGACAACCAGGTTCACACGTGCTGTGCACCCCATTCGGGGTGCATCCCCGCGCCCCGCCAACCGTGTGAGCGACGCCAACGATGAGGGCCGACGTTTTCCCCCGCACGGTTGGAAAACCGCGCGGTTTTCGCCAACCAGACCAACCGTGCGCGCCAAGTTCGCCTCCGCAGCCCGTCCACCCTCCGCCACCTCGTTTTCCCGCAGGTTTTGCAAAGATTCCAACTTTTTCACGATCTCGCCTCCACCGCCCCCGCCAGCCCACGGACCGGCGCTTGCCAGCGCGGCAGCTCTCCGTCGACCCCGAGTCGGTGGAAGCCACGATTGACCGCTAAACCCACACCCCACCCACAAAACTTCTCCCTCTCCCCCGGGAGAGGGCCGGGGTGAGGGGCGAGCTAACCACGGCTGTGCGTGCACCACGGCCGCGTCCCAAGCTCTCGTTTCCCAGCGGTTTTCTCAAAGAATCCAGTTTTTTCACGTTTATTCTGTTCCGGAATTAGCCCACCAGTCAGCCCACAGCCTGTTCGAGACAACCACCCGACAACCTGGTTCGCGCGAACTATGCCCCCACTTTGGGGGGCAACGAGATGATTTGCTGCCGCTCCCGTGGTGGCCGCTGTGCGGCAACCACGGGCTAATTGCTTGGCACCCCGATCGGGGTGCATCCCCGCGCACTGCCGGCCTCGTTTTTCGGCCGTTTTCCCAAAGATTCCAATTTTTACACGATTGTTCTGCACCGATATCAGCCCACAAAACAACCCATTCTTGCTCTATAGCCGCGCCGACCGGTCAGCCCACGGTCCCCTGCGTTCCTCCGGACCGCATTTCAAGAGCCTCTCCGTGTGGCGCTATCTGTATTATAGAAAGAACAAGTAAAGGTTGTCAAATAAATACAATGAATTAACGAAATGAAAGTATAAACGCGCACCCGGAAGCACAGCAAAAACTCCTTTCCGCCGACCGCCCGTCTCTGTCATTTTGAGACAACGAAGCGGGTTCGGTTGTCGAACAGTCGGGCTGGAGGAGACCTCCCGGGAGAGATACGATCCCGAGAAGGTTCTGGCCGGGTCTGGCCCACGCTCTGTCAACGGGTGGTTCCGGCTGGGGCGCGGATTTCCAAGCAACACCGTCCCCCTTGCAAAGGGTAACCAGCATGCAAGTGCCGAAGACCGTGCGGGTGATTGTGGCGGTGTTGTCGCTGATGACGCCGCTGGTGTGCCTGCCCGTGTTCGCCGAGTTGTCGCCGTTGCCGCCGCTCACCGGGTTTGGCTGGCGACAAGCCCTTCCGGTGGCGTTGTTGAGCGATGCCGCCGTGCAGAAGGACCTGGGGTTGTCGACCGAGTCTATCCAGAAGCTGAAAGATGGGACTTCCGATATCAACTGGAGCGAGGTCCTCACGCCGGAACAGAAGGTGCGACTGGAGCAAATTCACCTCCAGCAGGCCCGGTTGATCAACGCATTCAGTGACACGGCGGTCATTAAAGAGCTGGGTGGCTTTACCGACAGGCAGCAGCAGTCAATTCAGGCGGCGCATAAGCACTGGCATGCGATCCGCGAGTCGTTTCCCAACAAGCTGCGCAATGGCCGCGTGCGTTACCAGCCAGACGAGTTTCAAAAACGTGTCGCCGAGAGAATGCAGCAGAATGAACAGGAACTGACGAAGAACTTGTTGAACGTCCTCACGCCCGAGCAGGCAAAGAAATTCCACGAGCTCAAAGGCAAACCGCTCGAGCGGCCGATGTCAGACCGCCGTTCGGAAAAATGAGGCCGCCCAAGCGATACACAAAGGGACAGACGCCGTTGTCGTCACACCGCGAGCCGTTCTGACGTCAACTCGCGGCCTGTGGTGAGTGACAAGATCGTCCCCAGAGCAGGCCGGGGGGCATTCAGGTGGGTTATCGGGTTGGCGAGGTCGGGGTGAACACGCGAGCCACCGCCGTGGCCGCGGTCGCGGCTAAGGACATGGCGATCAGACCGAGAAACTGGTCAGTGGAAAACAGGGTCTGCACCCATGTGACAATCTCGCGCTGGCAACTGGCCGCGGCGGAATTCAGCCTGCCTACTCGGGCGAGCGATTCCTGGTCTTCGGTCAACAGGCCGATCAATCCGCTGTTGCGTGCCGCCGATTCATAACCATCGGGCCAGAGACTGGTGTGGGGCAGCAGACACAACACGAAGAACACGGCGCTGCCATAACAGGCTGCCTTGCGGAGGGCGTCGAGCCTTAACTGGCCGGGGCTCGAGTCGGCTCCGAGCAGTTGAAGGACACCCACCGTCAACAAGGCCTCGGGCACGGCAATCCAGCCATGGATGGCGATCATGCGCCATGCGAAATTGAAAAAATCGGGGCCGGAGGCCGCTTGCGGATTGAGCGCGATCTCTGCCAGCATCAACAGGGCTGCGCCCATGACAGAGGCCGCCGCCAGGCCGGCGACGCGCAGCTTGCCGATTCGCTCGCGCACCAGCGCCACCATTCCGGCAGGTAACAGCGCCATGTTGACGATGTTGGCTCCCAGTGCGGCCAGTCCACCGTCTCCCAATGTCAGAGCTTGAATGGTCAACACAATTGACATGGTCAGCGCCCCTAATGAGGGGCCCAGCACCCGGGCCGCCAGCACGCCGCCGATCAAGTGCCCACTCGTCCACGGGAGTACCGGAAAATTCACCATTTGTGCGGCGAAGAGGGCTGCCGTCATGGCGCCTGCCGTCCCAATCTGATCGCGATTGAGCCCGACGCGCTGCAGGTTGCGGCCGGCCAATGCCAGTCCACCGCCGGCGACTGCCAAGGTGACCGCCGCGCATTCCGGCGTAATGGCACCATTTCCCAGATGCATGATGGAATATCTCTTTTGTCGTGGATGTCTCGTGTCTGTTGTAAAGATTGTGACGCGCCATCGCATTCAGGGCAACGGGGCGCAAGCGGGCAGGCTCAGGGATAGCTGCCGTCTTCAACCAGTACCTGTTTATCCGGGTACATGTCGATGACTGCCTCGGACCACTGTGCGGATCTGGCATGTCCGTCGAGATACAGGTAATTGGCAACGCCGTTATGACGGCGCCAGGCGATCCAGGGTTGAATGATCTTGGTTCCCAGCCAGATGTCATAATCATCCTGGCGTGGGTCGTTATCCGCAGGCGGCATAAAAGCCGTGGCGTCACGTTCCGAGAAACAGACAAAATTCGAAGTCCCGATCTGAGATGAAAACCGGGGCAGCGTCCACAGGCCGTACCGCCGCGTTTTATGGCTCAGCAGCGAATTCATCGTATAACTCGTACGCTGTTCAATTCCATCGGGCAAGCCATCGTCGCCGATGAACGGCGTCGGGACCGACGTGTCGCTGGCACAGCGGTAGATCCGGGCGGTGGCGGCGAAGATCCCGTCATGCGCGAGATTCTCATCCGACTCACTGGCCGATCCGATATAGGGCATCAATTTGTCTTCCCAATAGATTTCGGCGAAAGTATCGACCGCACCCGAATTCGAAATGACATCGGCGTCAAAAGGATGGTGCAGAAAAAACTTGCCCCGATTCGCGTCGTAATACTGGTGGACGGCCAGGCCGATTTGGCGCAGGTTGGACAGGCATTCCATGCGGCGGGCGGCCTCGCGCGCTTGTTGCACGGCTGGCAGGAGCAATCCCACCAGAGTGGCAATGATCGCCATCACCACCAGCAATTCAATCAAGGAAAAACCGCGACGTTGTTCGCGCGGCGATAACGTACAGGACATGCAGACCCTCGCAACTGAAATGTTCCGATGAAGGCGCGTGTCAATCGTGCTGGCGACGGATGACACGCGTGGCAGAAACCTGGCGGCTCAGCAGTCGGAAAATCTCGGAGGCGGAAGCTC
>JAFEBR010000214.1 GCA_018242565.1 Planctomycetota bacterium
CGGTCTGAAGTTCTCGGGGGCACTTTTTCGTTTTTCCATGAGGCAGAGAGAAATACGGGGACACTGCTTTCTCTCGCGATTTGCTTGCAAAACCGATCCGGAGGCCACCGGATTCCTGCAATTTGCGGAAGCTTCCGTTTGAATTGCGGTGCCGATCTACCGTGTCCTGCCTGCTCTACCGAATTCAGAAACTTGAAGTTTATGTTCCCAATCGTCTCACGCAAGTTGGCTGTCGTTGAAAGAGAAACAAGCCCCGCGCTCAGTTCGTCTCCCCGACTTCAGATTGACCGAGCCAGTAGCAGGCGAGCGGCGCGGGTATTTTTAACACAGCCGTCTCGGCATTCGCTCCCAAAGGCAGCACGCTGAAGTCTAAAAGCTCTTTCGTAATGACGGAGCCACGGGAGACTTTATGCTCCAGACAGAACTGCTCCAGTCCCTTCAGTTCGCCGGCCCCGGTCGCTTGCGACCGGTATTTGACTTCGAACGGAATCAGACGTCCTTCCACGTCGGCGATCAAATCGACTTCCCTGTCCTTCTTGCCGCCGCGCCAGTAACTGAAGCCGATGCTCTTCTGGTAAAAGCGTGTAAAGACATGTTTGAAAAACGCCGTTTCCACGGCCGCGCCCAGCGCCGTCGGGTCTTCCAGCAGGGATTTTCCCTCGAGAAGCACACTGGGGGCGATCGCCGCGTCGGCGAGGTACACCTTGTACCGGGCTCGCAAAATCTCCTTGCCATAACCGAACGGCGGCAGAAGATGGATCAAATGCGTCCGTTCCAGAAGGTCCAGGAAATTATTGGCCGTCCCTTTTTTCACGCCCAGGTTCTTGCAGAGGTCAGGAATATCGAGCAACCCGCCAACATGCAGGCACAGGTACAGAAACGTCTGCTCCAATTCCAACACCCGCCGCACGCCAAACAGTGCTGTCATATCCCGTTTCAGCACTTTATCGACAATATCCTCACGCAGTAGTTTCTGAGCTTGCGAAATACTTTCGATCTGTGCGCACTGAGGAAAACCGCCTCGCAGCAAATATTCATGGAAGTGTCCGACCAGCGGGCGGGCCTCCGCAGCGACTTGGGCCATTTGCGTCGCGGACCAGTCGAAGAGCTGAGTCAAAGACGAAACCGCAGGCAGCCTGGGCGTCGCGATTTTTTTGATTTGCAGGTATTCGAAAAATGACAGCGTTGCCAGTTTGATCGTGTGCCAGCGGCCAACGCCCGACTCTTGCCCCTCACCCACCAGGGGAACTGCCGATCCGGTGACCGCAATCCGCCGATGCTTTTGAAAGTCAACCTGATGTTTCAACCAGGTTTGCCAGTCCTTGGTGTATTGAATTTCGTCCAGGAACAAATACTCGGTCCCTTCCGCCTCCGGCTCCCGTTCGTGCCAAAGTTGCAGCAGTCCGTCCAATCCCAGCAGTTTGAGCAGCGGATGATCGAACGTGACGTAAAGGATTTTGCCCGGCGATACTCCGCGACCCAAAAGTTCATCGACAACTTGGAGCAACAACGTCGTCTTACCAATCTGTCGCGCGCCGCTGAGAAACAGTGCCCGGTGGGCCGGCGGCTGAAACATCCAATCGGCAACCTCGCGAAAGGCCGCCCGACGCCAAGGAGGCAAATCCGCCGGCCGACCGCCCCCCCACCACGGATTGTACTGCCGGAGCACCCCCAGCAACTCGGCTTTGGACCCAATCATCGTGAAAACTCCTTAAAACAGCATTTTAAGGCACGTATACTGATCTTAAATCCGTTTTCCAGGCCTTTCTGGCCAGATTCTGCATCGCCAGATCGCGGATCGCTTCGATTCGGAACCAACAGACAACGAATTCTGCCGACGCCGGCGGGGCCATCCCCCCGGCGCGGACGCCACCGGAATCGAAGTTGCCCAAATTGCCCGGAACTGGCATCCTTACTCGAACCTCGATCCAAGGTGGATGGCTCTGTCCGCTAAAATAGTGCTGTGTCCCCGTGTACGCGACCTGGAAGACTCTGCCGACGATGAATCCGTTGTCAATTTTCTTCTAACGGTTGCGAGAGATGATGCTGAATTTGACCTGGCGCGCATTGAAGCACTGAAGATTTTTGAAATCCATGAATATCAGGACCAAGGAATTCGTTATCGAATTGCGAACACCCTGTCAGCTGTACTGGCCTACTCGCAAGATTTGCAGGTGCGTAATTTTACCGCGATGGCAGCCGCAAGCTATATTAACAATGAGGAGCTTGCCTCGGTCATTGGCAGGATATTACATGATTCGAACGAAGCCTCAGATCTGCGGTGGAATGCATTTGCGGCAATCACGAAGAGCAAAATCAGTGCCTGGTCAACCGATATGCTTCGCGGGCTTCTTGATGACG
>JAFEBR010000215.1 GCA_018242565.1 Planctomycetota bacterium
GCCGACGACAACGGTGAAAAAACGCCGGCGGCAGATGCCGACAAGAAGCCTGAAACGCCTGCGGAAGACAAGCCGGCGGAACCGGAAGCGAAAACCGAATCTCAGCCGAAAACCGAGGAGCCTCAATAGGTCACGGGCAGGTCATTCGCAAGCTGGTTTAGCGAGACGCCACGAACGACCGATTCACACAAGCCACAGCACCGGCAACCCGGGCTGTGGCTTGTCGTTTTTTCGGCGGATGGAGCCTGTCTCCGGCAGGAATCTGACGTCTGAATGCGGTATGATGGACCGAATGCATCGCCGTCTCGGGGGGCCCGGCCCGAGTCCGGGAGGCGGGTGTAGTAATGCCGGCTGCGACAGGTTCTGCCGGGCGGATAAGCGATGGACGACAGCAACCACATCGAGCGAAAACTGTCGGCACAACCCGTGCCGATCACCGTCGAGGCCCGCGCCCATGGCTGGCGTGTCGACCATTACCTGGCCCGATTGTATCCCAACTACAGCCGTGCGTTGTTTCAAAAGGCCATTGAGCAGCAGGCTGTGCTGGTCAACGGCTTGGCGGTCAAAGCCAGCCGACGCTTGCGAGTCAACGACGTCTTGTCGGTGCGACTGCCCGAGGCGGCCGACCAGTCGTTGCCACCCGAAAATCTTCCGCTCGAAATCATCTACGAAGACGCGGCCCTGGTGGTCATCAACAAGGCGGCCGGGATGATCACCCATCCGGGGAAGGCCAATTACGGTGGCACTCTGGCAAGTGCCCTGCAGTTTCATTTCAACACCCTCTCGGATGTCGCCGGCAAACTCCGTCCGGGTATTGTGCACCGACTTGACCGAGACACGAGTGGGATCATCGTCGTGGCCAAAGATAATCAGGTGCATCACGCGTTGAGCCGGCAGTTCGAACGTCGCGAAGTCACCAAGGAATATCGGGCCATTGTCTGGGGTGTGGTGGACCGCGATCGCGATCAGATCCAGACGTACATGCGTGTGAATCCGAAGAGGCGCGAAGCGATGATGGTCTGTGAGGCGGGAGGGACCGCCCGGCAGGCTGTGACACGCTTTGAAGTGCTCGAGCGATTTTATGATTTCACATACCTGCGATTTCTGCCTCGAACAGGGCGGACTCATCAATTACGGGTGCATGCGCGACATCTGGGACATCCAATTGTTGCCGACCGGCTGTACGGCGGGCGGGCCGCGTTGACCCGCGAATACCTGGCAGGCCGCAAAGATCCACGTGGACTGCGGGCCCAGGCCTTGGACGAGATGAATCCCGCGGACGTACTGATCCGGCGACAGGCGTTGCATGCGTACCGTCTCGAAATTCGACACCCGGCGACAGGGGAACCCATGAAATTTGTCGCTCCGCTGCCCGCGGATATGGAAAACACGTTGTCTGTGTTGCGAAACTTGGCGACACCGAACATGCTGTAAGCCATTCACGAATTGTCATCTGCAGGAAGGCGCTTGAAATGCTGGTTGCGAAAGTCGAATTACCCGGGGGAGAAGAACGAGTTGCCGTTCTGGTGCACGATGGCGTTTACATCGTGGCCTGGTCGGAAGGGTGTCGCAGTCTGACCGATTTGCTGCACGCCGAAAACCCGGTGGAACTTGTCAGTTCGTTGTTCGACTCGAATGCAACGCTGATCGCCGCACCGCAGGTGCGAATGCTGGCTCCGATTGATCGTCAGGAAGTGTGGGCGGCCGGGGTCACCTACAAGCGCAGCCAGGTAGCCCGTATGGAAGAATCAGAAACGGGCGCGTCGCATTACGATCGTGTGTATACGGCGCCGCGGCCGGAGATCTTCTTTAAGGGAATGCCTCGCCGGGTCTCGGGTCCGGGGCAGCCAGTGCGCATTCGCCGCGATACCAAATGGTCGGTTCCCGAACCGGAATTGGCACTCGTAATTTCGCCTCAGGGCAAGTTGGTCGGGCTGACCGTCGGCAATGACATGAGCGCACGCGACATTGAAGGGGAGAATCCCCTCTACTTGCCACAGGCGAAGGTCTACGACCAATGTTGCGCGCTGGGGCCGGCCATCCTGATCCCCGAAGAGCCCATCGATCGCGAGAAAATGGATGTTACACTGGTGATTAACCGCCGTGGCGTCGAAGCTTTTCGTGGACAGACCAACCTCGGACAAATGAAGCGGTCGTTCGAGGAACTGATCGAATGGCTGTACAAAGACAACAGCTTCCCCGACGGGGCGATCCTGTTGACCGGAACCGGAATCGTTCCTCCCAACGAGTTTACTCTCGAAGCGGGCGATATCGTGTCGATCGATATCACCGGCATTGGTACGTTGACCAATCACGTGGTACGCGGGTAAACCCGTCGCTGTGGTCTGTGCGCCTCGTGAACCGGTTTTCGATGGCACGCCTCGTGCTGGGGTGTGCCTCGACGAACGAGTCAGCGGGCGCCGAATTCGTGGACCATCTGCACCAGGGCTTTGACCTGGTCGGGTGGCACCTCGGGCATGACTCCGTGGCCCAGATTGAAGATGTGTCCATTGCGGCCCGCGGCTTGAGCCAGCACATCGCGCGTCCGCTGCCGCAAGGTTGGCAGATCAGCAAGCAAAGTGACCGGGTCGAGATTGCCCTGGACCCCTTTGTCGTAGCCTACGGCTTTCCAACCCTCGGACAGTTCGATCCGCCAGTCGAGGCCGATCACATCGCCCCCCGCTTCCCGGCACAGTCCCAACAGGGCCGGGTTGCCTGTGAGGAAATTGATCACGGGGACCCGACCGCCCAGGCCATCGATGACGGCTTTGGTATGGGGCAGCACGTATTCGCGATAATCGTGCGGCGACAAACAGCCCGCCCAACTGTCGAACAGTTGCACGGCCTGACAACCTGCGTCGACTTGAGCCAACAGGTATCGGGTTACGCTGGCCGACAGTCGCTGCATCAGGGTCGTCCAGGCGCCGCGATCGGTGTACATCAATCGCTTTGTCGCGAGATAGTTCTTTGATCCGCCCCCCTCGATGACGTACGAAGCCAGTGTGAAGGGGGACCCTGCAAACCCAATCAGCGGAATATCAGCCGGCAGATCGCGCCGCACGAGTTTCACCGTCTCGAAGACAAAATGCAGCGGCGAGACATCTTCCAGCTCATGAACTCGATCAACATCGGCGGACGTAACCACCGGGTTGTGAATCACGGGCCCTTCGCCTTTTGCGTACTCCAGATCCAGGCCCATCGGTTCCAGAATCGGCAGCAGGTCGGCGAACAGAATCGCCGCATCGACTCCCAGCACTTGCTGGGCCGACAGT
This sequence comes from Planctomycetota bacterium, assembly GCA_018242565.1. Lineage (GTDB taxonomy): Bacteria > Planctomycetota > Planctomycetia > Planctomycetales > Planctomycetaceae > JACQFH01. The sequence continues at coordinate 3,273 of JAFEBR010000215.1, forward strand.
GTGACCTCGGCCGAGAGTGCAGGGGACTTGCACAACTCAATGAAGGTGACGCGACTGCGGACGGCCATGTATTCCGGGAGGTACCGCCCGGCCTGGCGCATGATCCAGACGGGAGTGGTATCGACGGGCTCACGCCGACAGGCACGCAGAAAACGCGAATTGTGAAGCGCGGGGGAGAGTGTCATGGAAGCGAAAGTGTTTTCGTCGTTTGTTCAAATGTTTGAAATCGGTGTGCAGGCTGCGAGAC
>JAFEBR010000216.1 GCA_018242565.1 Planctomycetota bacterium
CTCGAGCATGGCTGGTGCTGCGCCGCTCACTGCGGCAAATGCTTGATCCGGATCTGGCGGAACTCTGCCCACATGGGTTTTCCGGCGTGGAGTTGTAATGCCAGAACGCCGTCCAGCAGTTTCAGTTTTTCGTCATTGTCGGTGAAATCCAGAATCAGCCGATTGTTCAGAAAATGCTGGATCCGGTTGCCCCGCGCGATGATGACGACGTCATTCCAGTCGTCGAGTCGGAAGAGCTTTTCGAACTCGGATTCACTGATCAGGGTTTCGAGAACTTGCTTTTTAAGGTCGGCTCCCCAACTGGCCTTTTCTCCCGCGAGGCAGAGCCGACCACGGGAACCCCCTTCGTCGTAAATGAACCCGGAGACATTGGGCAATTTCAGCTCGTTACGAATTTCGTGCTGGTAGCCTCGGACGACCCACTTGTTTGGCACCTTGTCGCCGGTGATATGCTTCGAACGGTACTGAATTCCCGAGTTGTTGGTGGCATTACAGCGGAACGACAGACGCAAGTCGAAGTCGCGGGTCACCCCTTTCTGCCAGATCAGAAACGTATTCCCATTCGCGGCATGTTCTGCGGTCGTTTCGCCGTGAATCACGCCGTCACGAACGGACCACAGTCGGGGGTCCCCCTCCCAACCGGTTAAATCCTTGCCGTTGAACAAGGTTTCCATGTCTGCCGGTTCTGGCGGCGCAGGGACGGGTTCGGCAGCGACACAAACACCATAACCCACCAGCAGACAGGTGACCGACAGCAATCGAGAGAACATCGGACGGCTCGCATTCTTTGAACAGGGGACGGAATCAGGCCGGGGATCAGACCGTTGTGCGCCGGGGCGTGAACCAGTGCGACAAGAAAAACATGTGCGGATCTCGCTTATTGACCCGCCTCACTCGACCACGGGACCGATAATTTCATGCGGGTGGCGACTTCGCCGAGTTCCCGCAGATGATCTCGGTGGATCGGGATACCGGAAGCGCGGCGTGCCTGGGCGCGGTCCCATTCGATTTCTCCCGGCAAGGTGACGCGGTCGAAGCCCGGTTGCGTGGGCAACGCTCGGATTTCGGCAATGGTGCGTTCCATTTCGGCAAAATACTTGTCCGCTTCACCGAACGCGTCGACATCAATTACATAGAAAAAGTGTTCAGACCCCTCGGCTTCAGGGCTTCGCGTTTTGTGGAGAGGCATTTTGCCACCCTGCAGTGTGCCCGCGAGGATTGACGAGAGAAATGCCAGGCCATAGCCCCGGGGGCCGGACGCCGGGAGCAGTGTCTTGGATTGATTCGGGTCGACAGTCGGGTGGCCATTCGCGTCGAGGGCCCAACCGGATGGAATCTGTCGGCCGTACATTCCCAGGGCATGGACTTTCCCCCATGACGAAACGGCGCAGGCCATATCGAGGCAGAACGGGGCACCGGTTTTGACGGGCGCTGCCCAGGCAAACGCATTGTTCGCCGTGGCGGGCGTGGCGCTGCCGTATGCTGCGACCGTGGCCCCGCCCGTACTGGTGGTACAATAACCGATCATTCCGGCCTCGGCGGCCAGCAGTGAATAAACCGAGGCCGCGCCAAAATGCTGACTGTTTTTTACGGCCACGGTCCCCGTGCCAGTGGCTTTCGCCATCTCGATGGCCATCTGAATGGCCCGGGTTGACGCGACATGACCCAGATTTCGGCCCCCATCCAGAACGGCGATGGCCGCCGTCTTCTTCAGAACCAGCGTCTGGCCGCGGGGGTCGATGTCCCCCGTGTCCATGGCCTTCAGGTAGCGGGGAGTCGCCCGGCTGCCGTGTGATTGAATGCCGCGTAAATCGGCTTCGATCTGGCGCGCCGCGGCCATCTCGGCTTCGGCCTTGAACATTCCCTTTTTGACGTACATCGAAACGAGCAGAGCCTTCAGTGGTTCGGCCGGGACGATGATTTCCTGGGCCGCATCAAGGGGATAATCAGGGATTTCAGACATGAGCGGAATGTTCCTCGAATGCAGGGGCCATCGAAATGCTGTGAAGTCTGTGAAAGCGAAACGTGCTGATGTCTGGGGACCGCACGAGAAGTTCATACGGCGCCGCGGGAGACGGCGGGACCCCGCGCTAATAACGCCTGTTCAATACGCGATACTTGTTCGGGAGTCATGGTCCAGCCCATCCCGCCGGCATTGTCACGAATCTGATCCGGGCGCTTGGCACCGCATAGAGCCGATGTGATGCCGGGTTGGTGGATTGTCCAATTGAGAACCAGTTCGGCGACTGATTTCCCCGCGTTCGCCGCGATGGGGCGGAGTTGCTCCAGGAAATCCTGGTTCTTGTGCCATTCCTCGCCGCGAAACATGGGGTATTTCCGCCGCCCGTCACGTTCGGCGAATTCATGGTTCCGGGGCAGGTGGCCAGCGAGCAAACCCTTCATCAGTGGCCAGTAGACGATAACCGAGATGTTTCGTTCGCGACACCACGGGAGGTGGCTGGTTTCGATTTCGCGCTGCAGCATGTTGTAATGCGGTTGGTAGGCGGCCAGCGGACAGACTTCGGCGAACTCCTGCAACTGCTGAGGTGTGGCATTCGACAGTCCGATGGCACGGGCCTTGCCTGCGGTGAGCAGATCCCGCAGGGCGGCGGCTGATTCCGTGATGGGGACCTGCGGGTCCGGGGCGTGCAGATACAGTAAGTCGATGCGGTCTGTCTGCAAGCGGCGCAGGCTCTCTTCGCATTGACTGCGGAGCGTGTCTGGCCGGCCGTCCCGCATCTGTCGGCCCTGTTCCCAGTGGATGCCCCCTTTGGTCGCGATCACAATCTGGTCACGGTGGCTGCCCAGGGCCCGGGCGATCATGCGCTCGCTCTCGCCGTCGTAGCCATAGCAGAATGCCGTATCAAAAAAGTTGATTCCCGATTCAAACGCCGCCGTCAGTGTGGCCAGGCTGTCCGTTTCATTGACATCGATGCTCGTGATGCCGGTGATCGGCCAGCAACCCATCGCGATCGGTGTGATGCGCATCTCGGTTTGGCCAAGCGGACGGTATTCCGGAGTCGTGCTCATGGGTTCTCTCGTTACCGCAAGGACCGTTGTTTATCGGTGAAGCACCCGTTGTATTGGTCGATCCCAGCGGCGTTGGGGAGGGTCAGTTCCACAAAGCCAGTAAAGGGGTATGGTCGGTCAGATCATCCAGCAAGAGGTCGGGGTGGGCGGCTTCGAGTTCAGCGCGCGAATGATTCCCGGTCAGCACGGCGATTGTCCGAGCACCAATCGCGCGTCCACAACTGACGTCTGTGGGCGTATCTCCGATCACCCACACGCGATCGAGATCGATTTCGCGCGCGACATGCTGACGTGCTGCGGTCAGGGCTTCCCGAGCGACATCGTCACGCTCAAAGTGCTGGTCACCAAAGCCGCCGAACCGGAAATAGTGTTCGATGCCGAAATGAGCCAGCTTAATGCGAGCCCCCTGCTGCGCGTTGCCGGTCAGGAGTCCCACGGCCACATCACTGCGGCGTGTCAGCGTCTCGAGTAATTCAGTGACCCCGGGCAACAGAACTCCCGGACGTGTCGTGAGTGATTCAGGCAGAAGTTGATAATAGGCGTCGCGGAGTCGCTGCCAGTTTTCCGTGGTATCATCGATGCCATGGGCCTGGAACATGTCGCGAGTAATGCCGCGATCTGTTCGTCCGTGCACGGCGACCGAGTCGGTGGGCCGTGCGACCTGAAAGGCATTTCGCAGTCCGTTGCGCATGGCGATCATGCCGGCGCCGCGGGTATGGATTAACGTGCCATCAATATCAAACAGGCAAATGTGCATGGGGAGCCGAAAAGGACCTGAAAAGCAGCGGTCGACGGAGTTTCCAGAAGAGCGGCCCGCCACTGCTGCCGTTCGAAGGGGTTGCAACGCGCTACCGCGCCGCATACATTCACGCAGGACTTCATACCGGGATCGATGACATGGTTCAAGGGCACGGAAAACCCGACTCCGCAATTCGTTTGGCCTTAATTGGCTGCGGCCAGATCGGGCGATTTCACGCCCAGCGCATAGTGGCCGATTCGCGCGCCCGCATCGTGGCGTTTTGCGATCCGCTACCCGCGAACGCAGCGCGATTGCAGGCGGAATTCGCTCCCGACGCGGTGGTTGTCACCACACTCGAGGAATTGCTGTCACGGGGGGGGATCGACGCGGCCGTCATTTGTACCCCCACACATCAGCACTTTGAACATGTGCGGCAGTGTCGTGCGGCCGGATGGCATGTCCTGTGTGAAAAGCCGCTGGCCGATACCCGCCCTCGAATTCTGCAGTTGATCGACGAGGCTCGGGCGGGCGGCCCGCACCTGGCGGTGGCGTACCAGCGCCGCGGTTGGCCGGTCTACCGGACCTTGCGGCGCGAAGTCGCATCGGGCCGGCATGGTCCCGTGCGATCGGTGACGGCTCATGTGAGCGAGCGCTGGCAGCAGACCATCGCCGGCACGTGGCGGAATGATCCCGCGTTCAACCCGGGAGGCTACCTGGGCGACGCCGGGAGCCACAAGATCGATATGGTCTTCTTTGTGACCGGGTTGGTGCCCCGTGAAGTGTTTGCCCACAGCGACAAGCGGGGCATGAATGTCGAAATTGTCACAACCCTGTCCGCACGCTTGGAACACGATGTCGCGTTGAGCATGAGTTTCATCGGTGATGCGCAGCATTTTCGCGAAGACTTTCAGGTGCATTGTGCTGATGCGGACCTCTTGTATCGGGACGGGCAGATCTGGATCGCCCGAAACAATCAGTTGGAACGGCTGTCTGGGTTAGAGCCCGAGTCGAATCCGAATGTGTTGTTTGTCGATTTATTGCGGGGAGAGACGCCGAATTTCGCCCCGGCTGATGTGGCGCTTCCTGTCTGGGATTTGACCCAGGCGACTCTGGCGTCGGCACGCGCCGGACAACTCGTGCGACTTTGACCTATGGCCCAGATACTCGTTACCGGCGCCGCTGGATTTATCGGTTTTCACGTCTGCCGCCGTTTGCTGGACCGGGGGGACACGGTCGTTGGTCTCGACAACATCAACGATTATTACGACGTGCGGATCAAGCATGCCCGCCTGGAACGACTGCAGTCATCGTCGCGGTTTACATTTCGACGATGTGAACTGGCCGATCGTGCGGAAGTCGACCGCGGGTTTGCCGAGCACTCGCCCGAACGGGTCATTCACCTGGCGGCGCAGGCCGGTGTGCGTTATTCGCTGACGAACCCGCGAGTCTATGTCGACAGCAATGTGACCGGATTCGTGAACGTGCTTGAGGCGTGCCGGCATCAGGCGGTGCAGCATCTCGTCTTTGCGTCGTCGAGTTCTGTATACGGCGCGAACACGAAGCTGCCGTTTTCGGTGCACGACAATGTCGACCACCCGCTCAGCCTGTATGCCGCCACAAAAAAGGCGAATGAGTTGATGGCGCACACGTATGCCCACCTGTTCCGCCTGCCCTGCACGGGCTTGAGGTTTTTCACGGTTTACGGACCGTGGGGGCGGCCCGACATGGCCCTGTTTGTGTTTACGCGCGCCATTCTCGAAGGCCGGGCGATCGACGTCTTCAACTATGGCCAGATGAAGCGCGACTTTACGTACGTGGACGATATTGTGGAAGGGGTAGTGCGGATTGTCGACCGGGTGCCGACACCGGACCCCGCCTGGTCCGGCGACCATCCCGACCCCGCCTGCAGTCGTGCGCCCTACCGACTCTACAATATCGGCAATAACAATCCGGTCGAGTTGATGTATCTGATTGACACGCTCGAACGATCGTTGGGAAAAACGGCCCCGCGCAATCTGCTGCCGATGCAGCCAGGTGAAGTTCCCTCCACGTACGCCGATGTTGAAGATCTCGAGCGCGATGTGGGATTCCGGCCGGCCACCCCCATTGAAGTCGGGATTCAGCGGTTTGTTGACTGGTACCGTGAGTTTTATCAGGTCCCCCGCTGAAACTCATCGCTTCACAAAGCACAACGGTCGTGTCCACGAGGCCATTTCGCGGACACGACCGGATTGTGGTGAGTCGAGACAGAAACAACCGGGCACTTGGCCTGGCCGTGACTGCGGTTCAAAGTTACTCGTCGGTCACGCAGCCTTCCGAGGCCGACTTGACGTTCTTGATGTATTTGTACAGGGTGCCCCGGGTGGCTTTGTAGGGGGGATCGACATACGCCGCCTTGCGGCGAGCGAATTCTTCGGGCGCGACGGCCGCGTCAATGCGATTGGCCTCGGCGTCAATGGTCACGATATCACCATCGCGAACCAATGCCAGCGGTCCGCCTCCTTGCGCTTCGGGCGTGATGTGGCCGACGATGAACCCGTGTGATCCGCCAGAAAATCGACCGTCGGTCATGAGCGCCACATCTGAACCCAGTCCGGCACCCATGATGGCGGACGTCGGCGTGAGCATTTCCGGCATACCAGGACCGCCCTTCGGTCCCTCATAGCGAATGATCACGACATCGCCTTTCACGATCTTCTTCTGTTCCAGCGCTTCGAGCATCAACTCTTCAGAATCATAGCACTTGGCGGGACCCGTGAATTTCAGGCCCTCTTTACCGGTGATCTTGGCGACCGAGCCTTCGGGAGCGAGGTTGCCACGCAGAATGCGAATGTGGCCGGTCTTCTTGATCGGTTTTTCAAGCGGCGAAATGATCTGCTGTCCCGCCTTCAATCCTTCCAGGGGTTTGAGGTTCTCGGCCAGCGTCTTGCCAGTCACCGTCAGACACGATCCATCCAGCAGGCCTTTTTCCAGCAGGTACTTCAGCACGGCCGGTGTGCCACCGACGTAATGCAGATCCTCCATCACGTATTTGCCGCTGGGTTTCAGATCGGCGATGAAGGGGATGCGATCGCTGACGCTTTCAAAGTCGTCGATTGTTAACGGAACGCCCGCTGCACGGGCAATTGCGATCAGGTGCAGCACGGCGTTCGTTGAACCTCCGAGGGCCATCACCGTGACCATGGCGTTTTCAAAGGCCTGTCGCGTCATGATGTCGCGGGGCTTAATGTCTTGCTCGAGCAGGGTTCGAATGGCTTTGCCGGCAGCCACGCATTCTCCGAGTTTGAGCGGATCTTCAGCCGGAATCGACGAACTGTACGGCAGCGACATGCCCATGGCCTCGATCGCCGAGGCCATGGTGTTGGCCGTGTACATTCCGCCACAGGCGCCGGGCCCCGGGCAGGCATTCCGCACGACGGCCTGACGTTCCGGATCGGAGATCTTTCCGGCGATGTATTCGCCGTAGACCTGAAACGCCGAGACGATATCCAGCTTACGCTCACCCAGGCAACCGGCACGAATGGTTCCGCCATAGACCATCAGCGACGGCCGGTTAAAGCGGGCCATGGCGATGATACAGCCCGGCATATTTTTATCGCAGCCGGGAATCGAAATGTTGGCGTCGTACCACTGGCCCCCGGTGACGGTTTCGATCGAATCGGCGATCAGGTCTCGCGATTGCAGGGAGTACGACATGCCGTCGGTCCCCATGGAAATCCCGTCGCTGACGCCAATCGTGTTGAAGCGCATCCCGACCATTCCGGCCGCTTCCACCCCTTCTTTAACTTTTTCTGCCAGCTTGTTCAGGTGCATGTTGCAGGGATTGCCTTCGTACCAGACGCTGGCGATCCCGACCTGAGCTTTGTTCACGTCGGCTTCTTTGAGGCCTGTCGCATACAGCATCGCCTGCGAAGCGCCCTGGGACCGGGGTTGGGTGATTCGCGAACTGAACTTGTTGATGATGGGCGTGGATGCAGCGCTGGACATGACGGACGTTCCTCAAACTGACGGCATTGAAATCGCAATTCCAAAAAAATGCGGAATCGTCCAATTTCGCACGTGACTGCGAATTCGTCAACGCGCTGCGCCTGGTAATTTACGGCCCGCAGCAACTTCTCCGGTGGCGGGAGCGCCGGTCTCTGTGGGCGGGTTCTGGTTCTGGCAACAGGGTGAAATTCTGAACGGCTGCAAGATTTGTTTAACTTCCAGGTGGCACACAGGTCGGGAAATGCTCGAGGAAACGCCTGCTGCGGGTGGTTCCCGGAAACCGCCGCGACCGCTAAGATTCAGGGCGGTGGCGGTGGCTGGATCGACATCGTCAGAATGGGCTGTGCAGCTTCATTCGGTACGGGGGCGTTGCGAAACGGAGGAAAGAAACCATGACGAAGAATCGCTGGATCGTGTTCGGCTTGCCCGCGGCCCTGGTGGCCCTGCTGGCGGTGCCTGCTCTGTTGACGACGTTGCACGCGCAAGACCAGAAAGGGACTACCGGAAAGAAGCCGGCGCCTCTGCGTGGCGAGCCATTTCTCGAAGGGAGAATCCTGCTGATTCAGCGGGGTGTTGATGTTTCGCCCGGTGTGATTCACGTCCCCCAAAACGCCGATTCAGCTTATGCCGGGCATGTGCTGCGGGATGCCGTGATCACCGAAATTGCGGGGATGCGAATGTTGTCTGGTTATGGCTTGGCACGAATTGACGACAAGCCGGTGGGCCCGCGGATTCACATTCCGTTGACGCAAATCGGCTCAATCCTGGAATTTGCCAGTGAAGAAGAATTCACGCAGTTTGAAGAGCAGGAAAAGGAGAAAATGAACCAGGCTTTGGAACTGCCGTTTGACCTCGTTCCCGTCAATCCGGCCATGCCCGGGAACGAACCTGATGCCTGAGGGCAGGAAAATTCGCCACTCGTAATCTTTGGGTGCCGGGCTCGCTTGCCTTGGGCCGCTGGCAATCGCTAAACTTCGACCCGGAGAGGTGACAGAGTGGTCGATTGTGCTAGTCTCGAAAACTAGTAGGGGTGCAAG